>JBEEHO010000294.1:0-10717 GCA_041167425.1 Verrucomicrobiota bacterium
ACCGTGATCTCTCGTCATCTTCACCTCCGGATCTTCCTCCCCCTCTTATTCTTCCTCTTTCCCTTTCTCCAGCTTCCTTCCGCCAACGCCGCCGATCACCTCAGCAATCCCCTGGCCGATCCGCCGAAGTGGAAAGTGCTGGAGAAATATCAGCGCACCATCACCCACGACGAATTCGAGCGGCTGCTGCGCGGCGTCTATGCCACTCACGGAATCAGCGATGAGTTGATTCGCATCGATCAGGATTTTGCCTGCATCCTGATGGACAAAGACGCGCAGAGCTGGTTCACGCTCCGGTTCGCCCATGATGAGAAACGGCCTCAGCCCGCCGCGCACAGCTGGCGCACCGCCAAATCTCTGCCGCGGGGAAAACGGGCGGGCGTTCTCTCCGGCTTGAAGATCGCGCTCGATCCCGGCCATATCGGCGGTGACTGGGCGAAGATGGAAGAGCGCTGGTTCAAGATGGGCGACACCGCGCCGGTGGAAGAAGGCGAGATGACCTTGCGCGTGGCGAAAATGTTGGCGGAGAAACTTCGCGGCCTCGGCGCGCGCGTCTCCTTCGTGCGAGAAAAGAACGAGCCGGTAACGCCATTCCGTCCGGCTGATTTCAAGGGGACGGCGCGCGAAATTCTGAAGGCGAGCGGAACGGAAAATCCGCGCGAGGATTTCACCGGATCGGACGACACGCTCAAGGAGCAAACCGTTCGTTGGCAGAGCGAAATCCTTTTCTATCGAAGCAGCGAGATCCGCGAACGGGCCCGGCGGGTGAACTTCCGGCTGCATCCGGATCTCGTGCTCTGCCTGCACTTCAATGCGGAAGCGTGGGGCGATGAGCGCAATCCGACGTTCATCGATAAGAATCATCTCCATCTGCTCGTGAATGGGTCCTATCTGGAATCTGAGCTCGCCTTTGATGACGAACGTTTCGAGATGTTGCGCCGGCTTCTGAGCCGCGCTTACGACGAAGAAATCAAGATCGCCGACACCGCCGCGGCGATGATAGCAAAGGAAATGCAGCTGCCAGCATATCAGTACACGACCGACACCGTGACCAGGGTTGGCACGAGCGGATATGTTTACGCGCGCAACCTGGTCGCGACCCGGCTTTATCAATGTCCGGTGGTTTATTTCGAGCCCTACGTCATGAACAACAGCGAAGTCTTCGCGCGCGTTCAGGCCGGCGATTACGAGGGAACACGCCCGATCAACGGCGTCGAACGTCCCAGCATTTTTCGCGAGTACGCCGAAAGCGTGGTGAAAGGCCTGGTCGAATATTATCGCGCCGCGCGATAAATGGATCGCGCGCTCGATCCACCTAGAGCTGTTTTACCGCCGCCGCGATGTCCTCCATCCTCACATCCGTCGCGACACGCGCCGAGCCGATCCCCGGCGTGACGACGAAGCGCACTTCCTGGCGTTCAAATTTTTTGTCGAATCGAATTGCTTCGAGAATTTTTCCCCGCGGAAAATTAGCCGGCAAACGTGTCGGCAAATCAAAAGCCTGGAGCGTGCTGATAATCCGTTCCCGTTGCGTTTCGGCCAGACCGGCCTTTCGCACTGAGATTCCGCACGCCGCCACGATCCCGAGACTTACCGCCTCACCGTGGAGTAAATCGCGATATCCCCCCGCTCGCTCGATCGCGTGACCGACGGTGTGGCCGAAATTGAGCAGGGCCCTTTCGCCTTTGGTCTCGCGCTCGTCTGCCGTCACAATCGCGGCTTTGATGGCCACGTTCCGGCGGACCAGCGCCGGGAGTTCTCTCTGATCGAAGCGCTGGAGCATCTCAAACATCTCCGCGTCACGAATGAGGGCGTGTTTGATGATCTCGGCGAACCCCTGTTTCCGCTCGCGCGGCGGCAAGGTTGCCAGCGTGTCGGTATCGGAGATCACGAGCGCCGGTTGATGCCACGCGCCGATTAGATTTTTACCCGCGGCAATATTCACCGCGGTTTTTCCACCGATCGAGCTGTCCACTTGCGCGAGCAGCGTCGTCGGAACCTGCACACAGGCGATGCCGCGGTGGTAGATCGCCGCAACAAACCCACCGAGATCGCCCACCATCCCGCCGCCCAGCGCGAGAAGAAAAGACGAACGATCCAATCCCGCCTCGCTCATCCGGTCGCAGATCGCCTCGGCCTGGCCTAACGACTTCGATTCTTCGCCCGCGGGAACCGTGATCAGTGTCGGGCGGAAACCAGCGCACGTCAGGCTGTGCAGAACTGGCTGGGAAAAAAGTGCGGCCACGTTATCGTCCGAAAGGACCACACAGGCCGGCCCGCGAACTTTTTGCGCGAGCAACGCCCCGACTCTTTCGAGCAGCCGCGAACCAACCAGTGTTTCGTACTCTCGATTACCTGCTTGAATAACGATGAGCGTCACGTGCTAATAAAGTGCGGGATTGCCCGGCGGCCCATGGTATGGATTCCGACTGGCCTTGACAAGCGGGTCACCGGTTCCTCTACACTAGCGGCATGCCAGAGCCCGTCGATCCCACGCCGCCGCCCCCTTTGTCCACACCCACCGAGCCGATCGGAAAGCCCACCTCGACCGGCCTGCCGTCGAACGTTGCGGCGGCCCTCGCCTGCATTCCGCTTGTGGGCGGTTTGGTTTTTTACATCTGGGAAAAACACGATCAGTTCGTTCGTTTTTATGCGATGCAATCGATCATCTTTGGCGGCATCTGGTTCCTTTTCCACATCGTCTTCTCCATTCTTTGGAGAATCTTTTGGTCGCTTCCGGTGATCGGACATTTTTTCGCGGCGCTGTGGATTTTCGTCGCGGACCTGATTCACCTGGGGTTCCTCGTCATCACGGTTATCGCGATGGTGAAAGCGTTCACCGGCGTCCGCTGGGATATTCCGTTGGTGGGACCGATCGCGCGCAAGCAGATGGGCGAAACGCCGTAAGCGGGGCCAAGCGGCCCAGACGGCCGTGGCTACAGTTCAGCAGGCGAGCAGCTTCACCACGATCTCGGTCAACACGAGCTCGTGATCGAGCTGGGTGCTGACGAGCCGCACGTTCGCTTCCAGGCAGGCTTCCAAACCGGCGATGAGCTTTGCCGTTTCGAATCGATGCGCCTGCTGGGCGGCGAGGCCGAGCGCATAGCCATTGATCGAACCATCTTTTTTCCGCGGCAAATGCTCGGTCGCCTCGACGGGCAATCGGTTCAGCGCGGAAATGAAGGTAAAGGGAGCATGCGGACGAGGGATCCGGTTCCGCTCCATCAGGTCTTTCGCGAGCAGCAGATTCCGGATGGTCGGCAGAATGGCGACGAGTAAAATGCCGATCGCGGTTTCGCCCTGATCGAGCAACCGCTTGACCAGGTTGAGGGCGCGTTCCAGGTCGCAAGCGGCCAGCGCATTTCCCAATTCGAAAATTACACCCGCGCGGGACAAGGGCACCAGCTCGCGGACCTGTTCCACCTGGACCTGCCGATCGCGGCCCAGGTAGAGATCGATTTTTTCCAGTTCGTTTTCGATCTGGCGCGTGTCGCCCCCGGTCAGGAGCACGAAAAGATCGAGCGCGTCTTCTTCGAACCGCAAGCCGCGAGCGTTCGCCCGCTTGCGCACCATCTCGGTGGCTTCTTCCTCCCAACCCGCGCGCGAAGAATCGAGACGGTCGAAGACCTGGAGTTCAGCGCGCTTGCCCAGTGTTTTGTAAAAAGAACGCCGCTTATCAACTTCGGTCGCGCTGATCAGGAACGTCACTTCCGACCCCAGCCCGGCCTCGATTACGTCGGTGAGATCTTCCAGGGCGGATAGAACAGAAGCCGAACGCCCGATTACGCTGTCGCCCAGACAATTTGCGTTCTTCAGCCAGACCAATTTTCCACCGCCAAAAAATGGCAGCGTTTGCAAAGCGTCGATGGCCGACCTGATCCTCGAAACCGCCTGGTCGACATTATCAGCGCAGGCATCGATCACTTCGACGCCGAATTCGCCCGCGTCCGGCGGTGCCAGCTTCGCCGCCAGTTCCGCAGCGGTGCGCTTCACTTCGCTCTCATCCGAGCCAACGACCGCGTGGATATTGGATTGAGACGCAGCGGTCCTGGCTTTTGCCTTCGGCATCGGTGGCGGCAATTTTAGCCGCCATCCGTTGGTTGCAAAGAAGTTCCGGAATCTTTCGCGGCATAATCGCGAAATTTTTCTTCGAACATGGCCGCGCTGGCAAATTCGCCGGCGTAAATCTGAAGGAGCGTCGAGTCGAATGGTTGATGGCGGGCGAGCGCGTCCAGGAGCGTGAGAAACCTCGGCTTGTCCGTCGACGCCAGAAAGCGGACCAGGCGTTCGGATTCGTCGTAGAAAGCGGCGACGCGCTCCGAGGGCGGATGCGTCAAGCCGACCAGCGCCGGGAGCGGAATCATTTCCGGCAGCGCGATGCCTTGCGAATGCGGTCTGGCCAGGTAACCGCGTGCGCGTTGATAACTGGCAAACGCCCCTTTGGATACGTACTGGGCAAAACCTTCATCCAACCAGCACGGAATCCCATCCGGGTAAAAGCGGTGGAGAACCAGATGGGCGATTTCATGTCCCAGGGAGTTGTTGCTGAACTTGAATGCGGGATTGCGCACGATGAAGAGACTTCCCTGCGAATGGATCCCGCCCGTCCATGGTTCCAGGTGACCGAGTTTTTGAAATTCCTGCCAATCGGCCGGGCGTTCGAAAACATAAATGTGCGACTTGGTATCGCCCAACGGCTGCTCGCGCTGAAGTTCCTTTGCGACCACGCGGTAATGAAATTCCGCTTCCACGGAAACGGGCGTCACGACGTAGCTGCTGACGAAATGGTAGATGAAATGCTCGGTCTCGCCGTGCTTCCATTGTTCGGGTTGGATTGCCAGCGCTTTTTCGCCCAGCGGATTCGGATCGCGCTGGCTGAGTCTGGAAAATTCCACTTCCGGCAAGGAGCTGAGGGCGGAGGTCGCGGCGGACTCCTGCGCGAAGGTGGCCGGCAGGATCGAAATCGTCACCAGCATTGAGACGGGAAGAAACTTCCAGGCGAATAGCACGACCCGGAATGGAGCTAGTAGCGTGCGAGACGATCCTGCTTCGTCGAGTGAATGCGTGTCATCCCGAGCCGCGCAGACGGCGAGGGACCTCACAGTTGATCTAACATTACGCAAGCCAAAGGAGACTCATTCGACAGCCGCAACTGCGTGCATCGCGAAGCGATGGTTCGTGAACCCCTTTACGACTGTGAGGTCCCTCGCCGTCTTCGCGGGTCGGGATGACACCGCATCACACCCGCGAGCCCCGGCGGCGCTGCGCGCCGCCGCGCGAATATTTCACCGGCTTTCTTTTCGGTTCGATTTTCGTCAGGCCGGTGCCGCTTTTGACTTCCATGATTTGATCGCGCAAGAGCGCGGCGCGTTCGAACTCGAGGTTCGCGGACGCGCTCTGCATCTCATCTTCCAATTCCCGCAGCAGCTCCGTGAGATTGAAATCGCCGCCCGCTTCCTGAATGACGGACGCGGCGATTTCGCGGCCGCGCAAAATCGTGTGCAGACTTTCCTGGATCGCGCGCTTCACCGTCGTGGGAGTGATCCCATGCTTTTCGTTGTACTCCATCTGCTTCGTCCGCCGGTAATCCGAAATCGAGATCAGCGCCTGCATGCTTTGCGTGATGACGTCGGCAAAGAGGACGACCTCGCCGTTGATGTGACGCGCGGCGCGCCCGGCGGTCTGGATCAGGGAAGTCTGGCTGCGCAAGAAGCCCTCCTTGTCGGCATCGAGAATGCAGACGAGCGAAACCTCCGGCAGATCGAGTCCTTCGCGGAGGAGATTGATCCCGACGAGAATATCGAAATCAGCGGCGCGCAATCCGCGCAGGATTTCCACTCGCTCGATCGTGTCGATGTCGCTGTGCAGATAACGCACCTTCAATCCGACATCGCGCAGGTAATCCGACAAATCTTCCGCCGTCCGCTTGGTCAGGGTCGTGACCAGAACGCGCTCCTGTTTTTCGACGCGCTGCCGGCAAAGCTCGATCGTCTCATCGATCTGATTTTTCAGCGGCTTCAAGGTGATTTTTGGATCAAGCAATCCAGTGGGCCGAATGATCTGTTCGACCACGAGCGGCGACCCCGGCGTGTGCACATCGAATGCTTCGGGCGGTTGATCCGTCCGGCTGACGATCGCTTTCCCGCTGTCGTTGGATGTTGAACGTTGGACGTTGGACGCTGGACGTTTCCCCTCCGTCCCTTCCCCCGCTACCACAAACGGCACCAACTCCTCCTCGCCGATCCGCTCCCTCTTATGCGGAAAGTATGCCTGGTTCCCGACAATGCTGTTCTTGATCTCAAACTCCGCCGGCGTCGCGCTCACGTAGGTGAGCTGGTTCGTCATGCCCATGAACTCCTTGAAATTGAGCGGCCGATTATCGAGCGCGCTCGGCAGGCGGAACCCGTATTCCACCAGCACCGTTTTCCGGGACCGATCGCCTTCGTACATCCCGCCGATCTGCGGGATGGTGGCGTGCGATTCATCCACCACCAGAAGGTAATCTTTCGGGAAAAAATCGAGGAGCGTGAATGGCTTTGAGCCCGGCATCCGGCCGGACAGATGCCGCGAATAGTTCTCGATCCCGTTGCAGAATCCCATCTCCTGCAACATCTCGAGGTCATACTCGGTCCGCATTTTCAAGCGTTGCGCTTCGAGCAGCCTGCTCTGCGATTCGAGTTCCACGATGCGATGGTCCAGCTCGTTCCGAATCGAGGAGAGCGCCCGATTCAACTTATCCGCCGGCGTGACGAACTGTTTCGCCGGATAAAACGTGATGAGGCTCAGCGCTTCGTGCGCATGGCCGGTGAGCGGGTCGATTCGTGTGATGGCCTCGAGCTCATCGCCGAAAAATTCGAGCCGGATCGCTTCTTCGTCCGCCGTGGCGGGATAGACTTCCACCACGTCGCCGCGCACGCGGAATTTCCCGCGCGAGAAATTCATGTCGTTACGCTCGTAAAGCATGTCGACCAGCCGGCCGAGCACCGCTTCCCGCGTGATCTGCTGGCCCTTTTTCACGGTCAACAACATGCGCAGATAATCTTCCGGTGAGGTGACGCCGTAGATGCAGGAAACGCTCGCGACCACGATCGTGTCTCTTCGCGAAAGGAGCGCGCTCGTGGCGGAAAGCCGAAGCCGCTCGATCTCTTCATTGATCGACGAATCCTTTTCGATGTAGGTATCGGAACGCGGGATATACGCTTCCGGCTGATAATATTCGAAATAGCTGACGAAATACTCGACTGCGTTGCGCGGGAAGAATTGCTTGAACTCAGAGTAGAGCTGCGCGGCGAGCGTCTTGTTGTGGGAAATGACGAGGGTGGGCCGATCGAGCTCGCGGATGACGTTGGCCATCGTGAAGGTCTTGCCCGAGCCGGTCACGCCGAGGAGCGTTTGATGTTTATTGCCCGCCTCGATCGACTTCAACAGCTTCGCGATCGCCTGGCTCTGATCGCCTCGCGGCTGGTAGTTGGATTCGAGTTCAAACGCCATCGGCTAAAATAGCATTCAGCGCGCGAGTGTCATGGTGGATCGAGCGCTCCGCGCTCGGTGACAAAGGCCGGCGAAACCGGCAAATAATGAGAATCGCGCGGTCCACCACTTAAGGGACATCACCTCTTTTGACTCGCCACGCCGCGCTGGCGCGATACTAATTCACGAGGAAGGCATGAACCTTGGAAATTTTTTCGCCGAAGTGCGGCGGAGGAACGTCTATAAGGTGGCGGTCGCTTACGGCATCGTGTCGTGGCTCGTGATTCAAATCGCGACGCAAACGTTTCCGTTCTTCGAGATCCCGAGTTGGGCGGTGCGGCTGGTCATTGTTTCACTGCTCCTCGGCTTTCCCATCGCGCTCGTGTTCGCGTGGGTCTTCGAATTAACGCCCGAAGGCCTCAAGCGGACGGAAGACGTGCCGGTGGAAAAATCCGTGGTGCGCCAGACCGGCCGGAAGCTGGACGCGTTGATCATCGTAGTGCTGCTGGCCGTGATCGGATTCCTCGTCTTCCGACGCGTCCATCAAAACGCTGCGCCTTCCGAACGAATAGAAAAAAGCATTGCGGTGCTCTTATTCGACAACTTCAGCGACGATAAAGAAAACGCGTTTTTCGCTGACGGGATCCAGGACGACATTCTGACCAGCCTGGCGAAGATCCGCGACTTGAAAGTGGTCAGCCGCACTTCGGTCATGCCTTATCGCGGCGCGAGCAGAAGCAATTTGCGGCAAATCGCGGAGGCCCTCGGCGTGGCCAACATCCTGGAAGGAAGTGTGCGCCGCGGGGGGAATCGCGTGGTCGTCAGCGTGCAGCTCATCGATGCGCGGAACGATCGTAACATTTGGGCGAACCGCTACGACCGCCCGCTGGCAGACTCGCTGGGATTACAAGGTGAGCTCGCGGCGGAGATCGCCTCCGAGCTGCGGGCGACCCTGAGCCCGGAGGAAAAAGTGCGCGTGGAAACCAAGCCGACCGAGAATCCGGACGCCTACGTCCTCTACTTGAGAGCGCGCACGTTCGAATCGAATGCGGATCGTTTGTTCGAAGATTACCGCGCGGCCGAGCAGCTTTATACGGAAGCGATCCAGCACGATCCGTCGTTTGCGCTGGCTCACGCGCGACTTTCCGCCACCGTCGCGCGGATTTATACCTGGTTCGACTCGACCGAACAGCGCAGATCGCGGATGAAAACGGAGGCGGAAAAAGCGTTGCAGCTCCGTCCGGATTTGGGCGAGGGACATCTCGCGTTGGGACTCTACTATTATTACGGGGAGAAAAATTACGATAAGGCGCTGGAGGAGTTTGCCGTTGCGGCCAGGGCGCTGCCTAACGACAGCGATGTCGGTTATTTCGCCGCTGCGATTCGACGCCGCCAGGGTCGGTGGAATGAAAACATCGAGCTGCTGAAGAACAGCCTCACGCTCGATCCCGGGAACGCAAACGTCGCCTCCGAGATCGCTCTCACTTACGGCTTTCTCCACCAGTGGCCCGAAGCGACGCGCCTGCAAGAGCGCGTGACCGCGCTCGCGCCGGACTCCATTAACTCAAAGATCTTCCTGGGCTACTACGGCTTTTGGTCGGATGGGAGCACGACGGCTCTAAGGGATCTGCTCCAGAAGATTCCCTCGGGAGTGGATCCAGGCGGGATCGTGACCAGAGCGCGCTGGGACCTGGCCATGATCCAGCGCGATTACGATGCAGCGGACCAGGTCTTGACGGCGTGTCCGCTCGATCAATTCCAGGCGAACGGTCAACCGACTCCGAAAAGCTTCTATCGTGGATGCGTCGCCCTCGCCCGGGGCGATCAGGCGAATGCGCGCAAGAATTTCGACCTGGCGCTGCCCGCCTTCGGCGAAGCGGTGCGCCTGGCGCCGGTCAGCGCGATTCGTCACGCTAATCTCGGTTTGCTGTGCTCTTTCCTGGGTCGCAAGGAAGAAGCGATTGCCGAAGGCCAGCGCGCAGTCGAGTTGGAACCGGAAGCGAGAGACGCCGTGAGTGGGCCGTGGATGGCCGGCTTTCTCGCGATGATTTACGTGCGCGTGGGCGAACTGGATTCAGCGCTGCCGCTCCTCGGGCATTTGCTTACCTCTCCCGGACCGATCGACAACACAAACTGCTGCATCACCTACAGCGATTTGCGAAGCCGCTGGCAATGGGACCCCGTCCGCAGCGATCCCCGTTTCCAGAAAATTCTAGAGGGACCGGAGCCGAAGACGCGATAGCTCCGCACACTCCGCCTTCGCGCGATTTGCTTTTGGCTCGCCACGCCTGAGTGGCCCGATACTAATTCAGGAACAAGCGCATGAACCTTGGAAACTTTTTCGCCGAGATGCGGCGGCGGAACCTCTATAAGGTAGCGGTCGCCTACGGCATCGTCTCCTGGCTCGTGATTCAAGTCGCGACGCAGGTGTTTCCATTTTTCGAGATTCCCGCCTGGTGCGTGCGGCTGGTCGTCGTCCTGTTGCTTCTCGGGTTTCCGATCGCGATGATTCTCGCCTGGGCCTACGAACTGACGCCCGAGGGGATCAAGCGCACGGAAGACGTCCCGGCCGAAAAATCAGTTGTGCGCAAGACCGGCCGCAAGCTCGATGCGCTGTTGATCGTGGTCCTGCTGTGCGTGATCGGATATCTCGTTTTTCAACGGTTCCACCGGAACGAGGCCGCCGAACGGATGGAGAAAAGTATCGCGGTGCTCCCCTTCGATAACTTCAGCGATGAAAAGGACAACGCGTTTTTCGCTGACGGAATCCAGGACGATATCCTGACCAGCCTGGCCAAGATCCATGACCTGAAAGTGATCAGCCGCACCTCGGTGATGCCTTACCGCGGCGCGGCCCGAAATAATTTGCGGCAAATTGCAGAAACGCTCGGGGTAGCGCATGTGCTGGAAGGGAGTGTGCGCCGGGGAGGAAATCGCGTGGTGGTGAGCGTGCAGCTGATCGATGCGCGCAACGATCGTCACATCTGGGCGAACCGATACGATCGCCCGCTGGCCGATTCACTTGGGTTGCAAGGCGAGCTCGCCGCGGAGATCGCCTCGGAATTGCGCGCGACTCTGAGCCCCGAGGAAAAAGTGCGCGTGGAGACCAAGCCGACCGAGAACCCGGATGCGTACGTGCTCTACCTGAAAGGGCGCGCGTACGAGTCGGGTCCCGATCGATTATTCGAAGACTACAGCGTGGCCGAGCAGCTTTTTGGCGAAGCGGTCCAACACGATCCCTCGTTTG
>JBEEHO010000295.1:0-3171 GCA_041167425.1 Verrucomicrobiota bacterium
GACCGCTTTCAATACCCGGCGTAACCAGTGCGGCCGAAACGCGCGCGAGATTGGTTTCCCCCGTTACACCGAATATCCAGGTAATGCCGTAGACCAGGAAGCCGGTTGAGAGCGCACTTAGGATCAAATACTTCACGCCCGCCTCGAGGCTGGCCGAGTTCCGTCGCATGAAAGCGACAAGGACGTAAAAGGACATCGTGACCAGTTCGAGCGAAACGAAGATCATTACGAAATCGATCGCGGAGGCCATCCACATCAGGCCAACGCAGGTAAAAATTGGCAGGGCGAAAAACTCGCCCAGGCCGGCCTGCGGCGAAGCGGCATGGATCGAATTCCGCACAACCGGTGCGTAATCGACCATCATGGCGAGAACCAGGATGGTGGTGGCGAGCGCAAAGCGCTTGAAAAAAATCGCGAGCGGATCGGCGGCGTAGAAGCTCCAGAACCCAGCGTCTGCCGCCTCTGCAGGCGGCGGCGCCAGGAAAAAACTGGCGACGAGCACAATCGCCAAACCGAGCATCGCGGTGAAAGCGAACGTTCGCTTGTCGATCTTGTCTGCAAAAGTTTCGAACAGCAGTACCAGCATTCCCAGCACGAGCACGGCGATTTCCAGACTGGGCGCGACGATCGTCATTGCTTCGCGGTGAAGTAGGTTCGGAATGTCGGCGTAATCAGGCGAACAAATGATTGCGGAAAGAATCCAAACCAGAGGGTGATCGCGACCAGCAGGCCGATCGGGACCCGGAGATTCCGGCGCAGATCAGTGACGCCGCGACACGATTCACAAAGAGCGCCCATGAAAACGGCGCGATAGGCGCGCAGCATGTAGACCGCCGAGATAACCACACCCCAAAGGGCGAGGACCGTGGCGACTTGATAAATATGAAAGCGCTCCGGGTTCGCGCCATTCCGGAATGTCCCAAAGAGCACCATCACTTCGCCGGAAAAATTGGCGAACCCCGGCAACCCAATCGATGCGAAGGCCGCGAGGCCAAACGCCAGCCCGGCCAGCGGCATCAACTTGCCGAGACCGCCCAGGTCTTCGAGCACAAGCGTGCCGGTGCGCTGCCGGATCTCTCCGGAAAGCGCAAAAAGCAAGGCGATGGAAATTCCGTGAGCGAAAATCAGGATGGCCGCGCCGCTGGTGCCGAGCAACGTCCCGCTCGCGATGCCGAGAAAGATGTAGCCCATGTGCATCACGCTCGAGTAACCGAGCATCCAATCGAGGCGCTTCTGCGCGATCGTGACCAGCCCAACGTAAATGATGTTTCCGAGCAATAAGTAGATGAGAAGCGTGTTGTATTGTTGCGCGCCGGCCGGCAGGAGTGGCAGAGCCAGGCGAAGCAGGCCATACAATCCGAATTTTTTCAAAACGCCCGCGTGGAGCATCGCGGCGGGGGGCGGCGCGGACGCGTACGCTTCCGGGGCCCAGGTGTGAAAAGGGAAAAGAGAAACCAGGATCCCGAACCCGATGAGCAAGAGCAGGAAGATATTTCCCTGGGCCTTTGCCGGAATAAGAATCGCCGATTTTTGCAGCACCCGAAAATCAAAACTCCGGGCTGTCTCCGGCACGGCGCGGTAAAGCATGATCAGACCGAGCAAAAGAATGAAGCTGCCGGTTGCGAGATAGATCGTGATTTTCCAGGCCGCGAGCTGCCGATTCCCCGTCCCCCAAATGCCGATCAGGAGAAATGTCGGGATGAGCGCCAGCTCATGAAAGGCGTAGAAGAAAAACAGATCAAGAGACGCGAACGCGCCCATTGCGCCCGCACTGATGAAGAGAAGACAGGCGTAAAAGGCATTGCGGTATTGTCCGATTTCCCCGGTGAACCAGACCGCCGCGAAAGTAACCAACCCCGTAAGAAGAAGCATCATCAGGCTCAGACCGTCGATGCCGAGGGTGAAGTTTATGTTCCAATCCTGGCTGACCGGGAACGACGTCACCATCTGGTAGCCGCCGCCTGCTTCGAGGCCGAGATAAAGAAAAACGATTGCGCCGAGGGTTATTCCCGCGCTCCAGAGCGCGGTCCGGCGCGCCGGCGCACCAAGCAAAATCGCGAGCGCGGCAGCAATTGGAAAGAGGACAACGAAAAGCAGGATCATCGGAAAATCGTGAAGTAAATCAGGCCGACGATGCCGAGGCCGAAAAGGAACGCATAAGCCTGCAGGTTTCCGACCTGGAACAAGCGAAGCAGCGAGCCGACGCCCCAGGTCGCCGTGCTCGCGCCGCGAATGGCGGCACCATCGAGAATCCAGCGGTCGATAAAAGCGGTGACCTTTGCCAGCAACTCCTGGGTCGCCCTGATCAGAAACGAATAGAGTTCATCGAAATAAAGGCGTTTGCGCAGTGGCATGAGATCCATCGGATCGCTCTGGCGATTTCGATAGAGGAAGATCGCAAGAAATCCGCCGGAAAGCGCCGCGCCGAGGGCGAGCCCTGGGACCAGCCAGCCGCTTTCGGCGTGAGCCGGCAGTTGCACAAACGAACGCGCCACGAATTCAAACCCTGAGGCGAACGCGGGGATCGCGAGGAGAATGAGCGGCCCGATCATGACCCAGGGCGCTTCCTGTCCAGTGCGCGCGCGATCACTTCGCGGTTTCCCGAAAAAGACGACGACCACAAGGCGCAACATGTAAAACGCAGTCAGGAACGCGGTGAAAAGCGCCAGCCAAAAAATCGCGCGGTCCTTCTCGTAAGCGAGCGCAAGGATCGCGTCTTTGCTAAAGAAGCCGCTGAACGGTGGCAGCCCGATCAATGCGCACGTGCCGACCAAAAAAGTAAGGAACGTGATCCCGAGCCGACCGGCGAGACCGCCCATCTTCCAG
Source organism: Verrucomicrobiota bacterium (assembly GCA_041167425.1). Classification (GTDB taxonomy): domain Bacteria; phylum Verrucomicrobiota; class Verrucomicrobiia; order Chthoniobacterales; family UBA10450; genus AV80. Next base: position 2,827 of record JBEEHO010000295.1, read on the forward strand.
ATGTTTTGCTCGTGGTGAAGCATGACGATGATTGAACCGGCGCCGAGAAAGAGGAGGGCCTTGAAAAATGCGTGGGTGAAAAGATGGAACATCGCCGCCTGTCCGGAGGCGAGCCCGACCGCCATGATCATGTAACCGAGCTGAGAAAGGGTCGAATAGGCGAGGATGCGTTTGATGTCGTTTTGCTGGGTGGCGATGAGACCTGCCATCACGGCCGTGATCGTACCGATCCACGCAATGACCGAGAGCGCCTGGGGTGAGGCCTCGAAGAGGAAACCAACGCGCACCAGCATGTAAACGCCGGCGGCCACCATCGTGGCAGCGTGGATCAACGCCGAAATTGGC
>JBEEHO010000296.1:0-5873 GCA_041167425.1 Verrucomicrobiota bacterium
ATCAAAGCGCCGATCGTTATCGGCCGCGATCATCTTGATACCGGGTCGGTCGCATCGCCGTTCCGTGAAACGGAAGGGATGATCGACGGCAGCGATGCGATTGCGGATTGGGCGTTGCTGAACGCGCTGGTGAACACGGCCGCCGGTGCCTCATGGATCTCAATTCACAACGGCGGCGGCGTCGGCATCGGCTACTCGCAGCACGCGGGCATGGTCGTGGTGGCCGACGGAACGGAGAGCGCGAAACGGCGGCTCGAACGCGTCCTGACGAGCGATCCGGGCTTGGGTGTTCTGCGTCACGCGGACGCCGGTTATTCCCGCGCGATCGATTTTGCCGAAGCGCACAACGTCAAAATTCCGATGGAACCGCGAGCGCGGGATTGATCGCGAACCCCATGCAAAAAGTCATCGAATGCGTGCCGAATTTTTCGGAAGGCCGCGACCTGGAGATCATTCGACAGATTACCGCGGCGATTGAGTCGGTGGACGGAATAGCGCTGCTCAACGTGGATCCCGGCGCGAGCACGAACCGGACGGTAGTCACCTTCGCCGGCAATCCGGAGGCGGCCGTGGAAGCCGCTTTCCGTGGAATTCAAAAAGCCGCGGAGCTCATTGATATGCGCAAACACCAGGGCGCGCATCCCCGCATGAGCGCGACCGATGTCTGCCCATTTATTCCGGTGAACAATGTCAGCTGGGATGAGGCGATCGCCTGCGCCCGCGACCTGGGGCAGCGCGTGGGCGAGGAACTGAAGATCCCAGTCTATCTCTACGAAAAAGCGGCGCAGGATTCGTCCCGTTCCAATCTCGCCGTCATCCGCGCGGGCGAATACGAAGGCTTCTTCGAGAAAATAAAGGAACCGGCTTGGAAGCCGGATTTTGGGCCGGCCGTTTTCAACGAGAAGTCGGGCGCCACGGTAATTGGCGCGCGTGAATTCCTGGTCGCTTACAATGTGAATCTAAACACCAAGGCCGTACGCAGAGCGAACTCAGTCGCTTTCGACGTGAGAGAAAATGGCCGGGTCAAGACGGAGGACGGGACGCCTTATGGAAAACCGGTGCTCGATGCAAAAGGAGAACCGATCCGTCTTCCCGGCTTGCTGAAGCATGTGAAAGCCATTGGGTGGTATGTCGAGGAATATGGAATCGCGCAGGTTTCCATGAACCTGACGAATCTGGAAGAGACGCCGCTGCACGCCGCCTTCGATGCCTGCAATGAGGCAGCCAGCAAACGCGGCTTGCGCGTCACCGGATCGGAAGTCGTGGGTATGCTCCCCAAAAAATGTTTGGTCGAGGCCGGAAAATATTTTCTCCGAAAACAGAAATGGTCGGAAGGCGCATCCGAAAACGACCTCATTGATATTGCAATTCGCTCAATGGGATTGAATGAGTTGAAGCCTTTCGATCCGAAAGAAAAAATTATCGAGTTCAAGATGGAATCCGGCGCCGCCAAAAGATCACTCGTGGAAATGGACCTCCGGCAGTTTTGCAATGAGACCCTGAGCGATTCTCCGGCGCCCGGTGGCGGGTCCGTGGCTGCGTTAATGGGCGCGCTGGGTGTCTCGCTGGGCGGCATGGTGGCCAATCTCTCCGCTGGCAAACGGGGTTGGGACGACCAGCTTCAATATTTCAGCGATTGGGCGGTGAAAGCGCACGAGTTGAAAGATGAACTGCTTTTTTTGGTGGATGAAGATACGGCGGCCTTCAACAAAGTGATGGCCGCATTCGCCCTGCCCAAGGAATCGGCTGAGGAAAAAGCCGCGCGCTCAGCGGCAATCCAGGTGGCCAACAAATATGCCGCGGAGATTCCGCTGCGGGCCATGGAAACCGCCTGCAAGTCCTACCAGCTTCTCGCAGAGATGGCCGGGAAAGGTAACCCTGCCTCGATATCCGATGTGGGCGTTGGCCTGCTGGCCTTGCGCGCCTGCATTGACGGAGCGGCGCTCAACGTCCGCATTAACCTGGCCGGCCTCAAGGACGAAGAGGCGAAAGCAAATCTGCGCGAAAAAGTTCAGAAAATCAGCGCCGAATCCGAATCCGAGTTCCAGAGAATTCATCAGATCGTTGAAAGCAAGATCGGTTGAAAACGCTCGCGGTTCTCCACGCTTCGCAACTCGTCACGCTCGCGGGGCCGAATCGCCCTCGAGTCGGCGGCGAGCTCAATGAGTTGTCGATCATACCGGACGGCGGAATGCTGGTGCGCGACGGCGCGATCGTCGCCACGGGGCCGTCGGAAGAGATCGCAAGACAAATGCCGGGCGATGCGGAGGTGGTCGACGCCGCCGGGCGCGTGGTTCTGCCTGGGTTCGTCGACGCGCATACGCATCCCATCTTTGCGGGGAATCGCGTGGACGAATTTGAAATGCGGACGCGCGGCGCAACCTACGAAGAAATCGCGGCGGGCGGCGGCGGCATTCAATCCACCGTTCGCAAAACGCGCGCGGCCACCGAAGACGATCTGCTGGCACAGGCTCGAAAGCATGCAGAGTGGTTTTTGCGCTGCGGCACGACGACGGTCGAAGCGAAATCAGGCTACGGACTTTCAGTCGAGGACGAGATCAGGATTCTGCGCGTCATTCAACGACTCAACAAAGGGTCTGCGATTGAATTTGTGCCGACATTTCTCGGCGCCCACGCCATTCCGGAAGAATTTCGCAGCGCTCCCGGGCAATACGTTGCGCTCGTCATCCACAAGATGTTGCCGCGCGTGGCTGAGGAGCAACTGGCCGAAAGCTGCGACATCTTCTGCGAGCGCGGCTACTTCGATCTCGCGGATTCGGAGAAAATTCTGAGAGCGGCCCAGGAACACGGTTTGCGCCTTCGGATGCATGTCGATCAACTGACGAATTCTGGCGGAGCATTCCTGGCGGCGCGATTGCGCGCAGCGACGGCTGATCACCTCGAGCAAATCAACGCGGCCGAGATCACCGCGCTGGGTGAGGCGGGCGTTCAACCCGTGCTGCTGCCGGGATCGGTCTACTCGTTAGGCAAGACCCGTTACCCTCGCGCCCGGGAAATGATTGAGGCGGGGCTGGCCGTTGTTATCGCGACCGATTTTAATCCCGGTTCGTCGCCAACGCCGTCGATGCAGATGATTCTTTCGCTCGCGACCACGCAAATGAAAATGACGCCCGCGGAATGCGTGACCGCGGCGACGATCAACGCCGCCTGCAGTTTGAACCGCGGCGATAAGATCGGATCGCTCGAAGCCGGCAAACACGCCAACTTCGCGCTTTACGACTGCGAAGATTATCGCGAGCTTGCTTATTATTTCGGCGTGCCGCAGACGCATTCCGTTTACGTGCGGGGTGAGCAGGTGTTGTAGGCGCTTCGCTGGGCGAAGCGGGCGGCCCACAGGGCCGCGGCTACAGAAGAGTCGCTACCTTGCGTATCGTTGCGCACGCCCGTAACGTCGCTCCTCGAATGAAAGTGGAATTTGAAAATCAACCGCAGGGTCTCGCGACGCTGACGATCGAATTTCCTCCGGAGGATGTGCGCAAGGAATGGGATTCGATCACGAGCAATTACTCGCGCTACGCCCGGATCCCGGGTTATCGAACGGGCAAGGCGCCGCGACAAGTCATCGAGAAAAAGTTCCGCAAGGAAATCCAGGACGAGCTGACCAAAGCGCTGGTCTCGAAAAGCTACCACGAGGCGATCGCGGAAAAACAACTGCGGGTCGTTTCCCTGACCGATCTCGGAGACGTGGAATTTGGCGAAGATCGATCGATGCGTTTCCGCGCCACCGTTGTGACCGCGCCGGAGTTCGAGCTCCCGGAATACAAGAATATTCCGGTGCAATTACCGGCAGGGACTGTGACTGAAGCGGAAGTCGAAACCGCGCTGGAACGCCTGCGCGACCAGTCGGCTGATTTTACGGACGTGCCAGACCGCGAACTCGCGATGGGCGATTTTGCGGTGATCGATTTCACCGGGGCGATCGATGGAATACCGATCAGTGAGATCGTGCCGGAGGCCAGCAAGAACCTGCACGGCGGAAAGAAGTTCTGGCTGCATCTCGCTCCGGAGAATTTCCTGCCGCAGTTCCCCGAACAAATCGTCGGAATGAAACCGGGTGATACGAGAAGCGTGCAGGTGGTGTTTCCCGCTGATTTTCCGGTGTCGGAGCTGGCCGAGAAGAAGGCCGATTACGCCGTGACGTTGAACGAAATCAAAGAAAAGGTCCTGCCGCCAGTCGATGACGCGTTCGCGGCCAGGTTGCTGCCGGAGAAGACGCTGGCTGACTTGCGTCACACGATCGAGCGCAACCTCGAGCACGAAAAGGAGCACGAAATCGAACGCGCCAAGGAAACGCAGCTAGTGAAATTTCTGCATGAGCACATCAGCTTCGATCTGCCGCCCAGCCTTTTGAAAAACGAAACGCGCCGCGCGCTCAACGAGCTGGTGCATCGGAACCGGGAACGCGGTGTGCCCGACGATTTGCTCAAGGGCAAAGAGAAGGAGCTGATCGAAGGCGCGGGCTCGCTCGCGGCGCATCGACTCAAGACCAACTTCATTCTGCACCGCATCGCCGAGCGCGAGAAGATCCAGGTGACGCGGGAAGAGATCGACGAGCGCATCCGAGAGCAGGCGGCGGGTTACAATATTTCGGTCGATAAAATGCGGAAAGAATTTGAGGAAAACGACCGAATGAACGGGCTGGCGGAAGAGATTCTGCTGGGCAAGACGCTTGATTTCCTGAAGGCAAATGTTAACGTGGAACCAGCTCCTGAAGCGGCTGCGGCCAGCGTTCCGCCGCAATAAAATCATGACCGAAACGAATAAGAATTTCTCTCAATCGATGCTCATCCCGATGGTGGTGGAACAGACCGGCCGCGGCGAACGGAGCTACGATATTTATTCCCGGTTGCTGAAAGACCGGATCATTTTCATCGGCACATCGATCGACGACCACATTGCGAACCTGGTCATCGCCCAGTTGCTCTTTCTCCAAATGGAAGACGGCAAGAAGGACATCAGCATCTACATCAACTCGCCCGGCGGAGTGGTCACGGCGGGATTGGCGATTTATGACACGATGCAGTTCCTGACTTGCGACGTGAACACTTATTGCCTCGGAATGGCGGCCAGCATGGGCGCGGTGCTTCTTTGCGCGGGGACCAAAGGCAAGCGGTTCGCGCTTCCGAATTCCGACATCATGATTCACCAGGTCTCAGGTGGCGCGCAGGGGCAGGCGAGCGACGTCGAGCGGCAAGTCGAATACATGTTCAAGCTCAAGAAGCGCCTGATCAGAATTATTTCGCAGCACACGGGCAAGCCCGAGGACCAGGTTCGTCTGGATTCCGACCGCGATTACTACATGTCCGCGGCGGAGGCAAAGACCTACGGGTTGGTGGACGAAGTGATCAAATCGCGGAAGGAAGCGAAGCTGCTGGATGGGGCCGCGCCGGAGCGTTCAACGGCGATCGCGGAGGCCGCCTTGCCCCATAAGGTCGAGGAATAAAAGCTGCTCATTAGCCCCCGTCATGGCCCGCGCTTCCAACCTCACCATGTGCTCCTTTTGTGGCAAGAGCCACGCCGAGGTGCGCAAGCTTATCGCCGGTCCCGGTGTCTACATCTGCGATAGTTGCATCAACGTTTGCAAAAGCATCCTCGACAAGGAACTGAACGAGGACGCGCGCCGGCAATCGTCGACCATTCGCGTTCCCAAACCGGCGGATATCCGTCACTCGCTGGACCAATACGTCATCGGCCAGGACATCGCGAAAAAGACTCTCTCCGTTGCCGTCCATAATCATTTCAAGCGAGTTCTGCAAAGTGCGACTCCCGCTGACACCTCGGCCGCATTTCAGCCTGATCCATTTGCCGACGTCGAGATCGAGAAGAGCAACATTCTCCTCATCGGACCCACG
>JBEEHO010000297.1:0-2793 GCA_041167425.1 Verrucomicrobiota bacterium
GGGCTGAAGGCATCCCGTACGGGCTCGGCGGGGGACGGTGAGATCTGGGTGGCGTTTTCGCCGGAGCGCGAGGATCCCGGCAACACGCAGGTGGCGCGTCACGATATTCCGAAGGTGATTGGCGGGCTCGATTCTCAAGCCAGCGAAATCGCGGCCGCGCTTTACGGCTCCATCTTCCGCCGGACGGTTCCGGTCTCATCGCCCGCGGCGGCGGAGATGACAAAGTTACTCGAAAATATCTATCGCTGCGTCAACATCGCGTTGGTTAACGAGCTTAAGATGCTGTGCCTGCGCATGAACCTGAATATCTGGGAGATCATAGACGCCGCCGCCACCAAACCTTTTGGCTTCCATCCCTTTTATCCGGGGCCGGGTCTCGGCGGACACTGCATCCCGGTCGATCCTTTCTATCTTTCATGGAAGGCCAAGGAATTCGATTTCCGCACTCGCTTCATCGAACTGGCGGGCGAGATCAATGTGGCCATGCCCTACCATGTCATTACCGCCACGATCTCCGCGCTTAATCATCATAAAAAAGCGATCAATGGCTCCAGGATTCTGGTCCTGGGCGTTGCCTACAAGAAAGACATTGACGACCTTCGCGAGTCGCCTGCGCTCACCATCATCGAGTTGCTGCAGAAAGAGGGCGCAGCTGTCAGCTATAACGACCCGTACTTTCCCTTCGTTGGCCGCGGACGCAAGTATGACCTGCAAATGAAGTGCACCCCGCTCGACAATCTCGGCCAGTACGATTGCGTGCTGATTGTGACCGATCACACCGACTACGACTATAAAAAGATCGTCAACGATGCCAAATTGGTTGTGGATTCGCGCAATGCCACCCGCGGCATCAAGAGCGATAAGATCGTCCACTGCTAGGTTTGCTTCTTCTGGATGGAGCGCCGGGCGTCCCCGCCTGGCAAAACGGGCGCAGCCCGTTCTTCCTCGTTCCTTCTGATCAACTTCCGTCGCGTGTGCTAGTATTTCGCCTTGCACCGGGCAGCAGCCAGGTTCAGTCCGGCATCAATACACCGTGACGATGAAAGACACTCTCGGGATCTTGCTCGCCGGAGGCGCAGGCGAGCGTCTCTACCCTCTTACGCGCGACCGCGCCAAACCAGCCGTGACTTTCGGCGGCATCTATCGCATCATCGACATCACCCTTTCCAACTGCGTGAACTCCGGACTGCGGCGCGTTTACATCCTGACCCAATACAAGGCGCTTTCACTGAAACGGCAGATTCGCGAAGGCTGGAATATTTTCGGCCGGGAAATCGGCGAATTCATCGAGATTCTGCCTCCGATGAAGCGTGTCAGTGAAAACTGGTACATGGGAACCGCCGATGCGGTCTATCAGAACATTTATTCCATTGGGTCCGAGCAGCCAAAGTACGTGATGATCCTGTCCGGGGATCACATTTACAAAATGAATTACGAGCGCATGCTCACGCATCACGTTGAGACTGGCGCGGATGTTACCGTGGCCACATTGGTGACCGACCCCGCTGACTGCCGGCACTTCGGTGTGGTCGATATTGATCCCGATCATCGCATAACGGCATTTCTGGAAAAGCCACAGCATACCGATCTGCGTTCGCCTTACGATCCAAGCAAGATCTCGGCATCGATGGGCATCTACATTTTCAATACGGACGTGCTCATACCGGTGCTCCTCAAAGACGCGGAGGACCCCGATTCGAGTCACGATTTCGGCAAGAATATCCTGCCCAAAATGTTGGGCGACTACCGCGTTTACGCCTTCAATTTTGTCGACGAAAACAAGAAAGAGGCGCTGTACTGGCGTGACGTAGGGACGCTCGAAGCGTACTACGAAGCCAACATGGACCTGGTGTCGGTGTCGCCGGTGTTCAATCTTTATGATGAACAATGGCCGATCCGAACTCATCAGCGCCAGTATCCGCCGGCAAAATTCGTGTTTGCCGAGAGCGGGCGCATGGGTCACGCCGTCGATTCACTAATTTCTTCGGGATGCATTATCTCCGGCGGCCTGGTGCAGAATTCGGTAGTTTCTCCGGATGTTCGAGTCAATTCGTATAGCGAAATCGACAGCAGCATTTTGTTTTCGCACGTCAACGTGGGTCGGAGCTGCCGTATCCGCAAGGCGATCATCGACCGCGACGTCCACATTCCCGAAGGAACCACTATTGGCTACGATGTGGAAGCAGACCGCGAGCGCTATTTTGTGACGGATAGCGGCATCACGGTCGTGACGCGCGATTACTCTCTGTTTGAAAATCCGGTGACTGTGGATTATTTCACTAGCGAGTAGAAGGCAGCTGTCAGCTCTCAGTTCTCAGTTCTTAGCCCTCAGCCCTGTGGCCCTTCCCCGTGAACCCCCGTGCCCCCTGTGGTTCAAGCCCTTGATCTTCGACCTCAATCCCTAACACAATCCCCGATTCGGAGCCTAGCCAGCACTCGCCCTGTTGAAGTTCCGGTACACTGCTGTATCCCATGTCCTTCAGCCTTCGCCGCTTTTTAAATCGGAAAAAAGAAAAGCAGGAGCGCCGCATCCTCCGCCAGATCGAGCGCACCGGCGATCAACTGCAGCCGGAATATCATCGGGCTACGCCTGAATGTCCGCACCCGGAACGGTGGAGCATGTTCGATTCCATGACTGCCGAGGCCGAGGTGCTGGAATTTCTGCGGACGGTGGTCATCACCATCAAGCCCGAACTGGTGGTGGAGACGGGAACCTTCAGCGGGATCAGCACGCTCTGGATTGCTGAAGGGCTAAAAGCCAACGGGCGGGGCCGCGTCATTACGTGTGAGTTC
>JBEEHO010000298.1:0-3686 GCA_041167425.1 Verrucomicrobiota bacterium
CTTTGTGAAAGAAACGCATGCCTTCGCGCTTTTTCCCGGTGGCTTCGGCACCATGGACGAAGGTGTCGAAGTGCTCACCCTCATGCAGACCGGCAAGGCACGCATCATTCCCGTGGTCTTGCTCGACCGGCCCGACGGCACCTACTGGCAAACCTGGTTGAAATTCCTCACCGATCATCTCTTCAAGCTCGGCTATGTCGGGCCGGAGGATTTTCATCTTTTCAAGATCGTGCCGAACGTGGCCGAGGCGGTGCAGGAGATCCTTCACTTTTACAGCGTCTATCAATCTTCCCGCTGGGTAGGTGAGCAGCTCGTGATTCGCGTGAGCCGAAAGCTTTCCAGCTCGGCGCTGGTGAAATTAAACCAAAGCTTTGCCGATGTCGTCCGCGCCGGCGAAATCTACCAGGGCAGCGCACTTCGCCAGGAGAAGAACGAGCCCGAGATCTGGGATTTGCCGCGCCTGATTCTTACGCCGCACCGCCGCAGCTTCGGGCGCTTCCGTGCGCTGATCGACGCGATCAACCTCGCGGAAGCGAGTTCGTAGAATCCTACGCCGTCGGGGTGGCCGCGCGTTTCTCCAGAATGTAATCGTGAATCGTGTTCACGCTCCGCAGCGCTTTAGCCGCGACCTCGGAATTCGGAACGCCGACGCCGAATGTTTTTTCCATGCTGACCACAAGTTCGAGCGCATCAATGGAATCGAGTCCCAGACCGCCAGGACCGAAGAGCGGCAGATCGTCTCCTATCTGATCCGCGGTGGTTTGCAGCATCAGATTCTTCACCAACATTTCTTTGATCTGGGTGCGAAGGTCGGGCTCGGACATGGTAGGTGGGACGGAGACGCGCGAGCCTGTGGTCAGGCGCGAGGTCGCGACTGTGTCGCAACGCCGGGCAAAGTCAAATCGCCGCGATCCTAGACCTGATCGGCTTTGTCGCCGGGCATGCGCGCCTGGTCGTCACGGCGGATCTCGGGGGCGGTCGAAGCCGGCGGGACATTCTCGATCCGTGGCACGGTGGCGACAGGCGCGCTTACCACTGGCTTCGCCTCGGTTACATCCGTCTTGCCCGCGGAATGCAGCTCGTCGCTGAATTCGTCCTTGGCCTTCTGAAATTCCTTGATGGCCGAGCCCATCCCGCGCGCCAATTCCGGAAGCTTTTTCGCGCCGAACAAAACGAGAATGATCAGCAAGATGACGATCAGGTCCGGTCCCGCCAAATTCATGAAGCTGGCCATGAGGCTCATATGTGACAAAGCATCTGCTCATCAGGGGAAGTTGCAAGGTATTTCATGGGTGACTCCCGGGCCGCTCCTATGTCAAAGTCAGCCGTCGCCTCCTGGCAGTAAGTTACATGACACCTCTTGCCGCCGCCGAAACTCACTCTGGATCCAAAGCCAATTTCCCGGCGCGCCTGGGACAACAAGTTAGAGCTCTCGTTGATAAGCAATACCGGCGCGCTTTCAGAAATCTTCGGCATCTTCCGCGGCTGGAATATCGTTCCGTGATCGATGGCGGCGCGAACCGTGGAGCGTTCACTGACGCCTTCCTCCAGTTGCATCGGCCCGAGAGGCTCGTCCTGGTCGAAGCCATTCCGGAGCTGGCGGAAAAGCTGCGGGCGCGATATGCGGGTAACCCGGCTATCTCGGTCATCGCCGCCGCGCTCTCGGACAAGAATGGTGAAGCGCGATTTGAAATTAATCGGTCGGAAGCTTCGAGTTCGCTGCTGCCGATCGATCCGCGCAACACCGCGTGGTTCAACCGGGATCTCGCTGTCGCGCGCACGGTCCAGGTACCCACGCTAACGCTGGCCGCGTTGATGGAAGACCAGCGCTTGCAAACGGTCGATCTGCTTAAGCTCGATCTCCAGGGCGCCGAACGATTTGTCCTGACCGGCGGAGCAACTGTGCTCGATCGCGTCCGGGTTATCTACACCGAGATTTTTTTTGAGCAGCTCTACGCTGGAGCGTGGCTTTTCTCGGAGATGAATGAATTTCTCGCCGGCCGTGGATTCAAATTGTGCGGCTTGTCGAACATCGTGCACGCCAGTGATGGCGATCTCGTCCAGGCGAATGCGACTTTTCGCCGCGTCTGACTTTCACACTCGAACCAGCGCATCGGACTCCATTCATTTATCTCGATGACCAGATCCATCCGCCTCATCGCGATTATCGGCTTGGTTTGGACTTCATTGCCCCCGCGCCTAAGCGAAGCCGCCACGCTCATGGGGAAATCCGCGCAGGGCGGGGGAATGGTGGAAATACGTTTTCCTGTCGCGAAGACTTTTCAGGATCTGGCCTCGGAAGGTGGCAACCCCCGCGCGGATATGGGCCGCGCTGTTTTGATGTTTCCGCCCGGCTTCGATCCCGCGCGGCGCTGGCCGATTCTGGTGGTCACGTCGACCAGCGACTTTAATCGCACGAGCGTGATGGACGCGGAATGGTATCGTAAGCCGGCGATGGAGGAAGGCTGGGTCGTTCTCGGTTCGGACGCCACCATTAGCCCGCGCATCGATTCAACTCAGTGGCGGCTCGCGATGCTGGCGGCAGCGCTGGAGGCGGTGCGAAAGGAGTGGCCTCAATCAGCCAAATGGCCCCTGGCTTTCGCCGGCTTTTCGGGCGGCTCGAAGCGCAGCGGCACTTTGGGAGTTATGCTGGCCAAAGCCGGTTCCGCTCGAATCTGCGGATTTTTCCTGAGCGGGATTAACGAGGACCGCCTGGGCGAGGCTTACAAGACTTATCAGCCTGGACACGGTCTGCTCGAAGTGCCGGTCTGGTTAAGTAGCGGAGACCGCGACACGGTAGCTACCCCACAAAGCCACAACCTGGTCAGAGCTTCGCTCGAACGAACCGGATTCAAGCGGGTCCGGCTCGAACAGTTTGGCGGCTCCCACCAGCTAAAAATGTCCGAAGTTCGCCGAGCCCTTCATTGGTTCCGGGAACTGGGCAAATTCTGATTATACCTAACGAGTCCTGCCTTCTTAGGCCAGACTGAGTGGCTAAGGCGAGAGCTGATAGACTTCGGCCACTGCAATTCCTGTCGCGCCGCCCTTGCCCCTCAAGATAGCGGTGTAATTACCGGGCGCCAGATTCCTCACAATCGCCGCTTCGAGATCATCGGAAGGCGCCAGATTGGTCTTAATGATGTTTGCTTCGTCGTCGAGGCGCCAATTATCGTTCGCGGCGATCAGCCCGCCGTTGCCATCGCGCAACTCCAGCATCGGATCCTGTAGCGGTGAAGTTATTCCTGCCCGCGTCAAAGAGGGCCCGATCCCGCGCACTATCACCCGGGTCGGCTGATTTCCGATAATGAACCCAGCTATCATCACGTTATCCCCAGTTTCAACCAGGCCGCGCGCGCTAATGTTGGCGAGCCGCGTCGGAACACTCTGATCAAGGTCATAGACTTCGGCTAATCCAATGCCAGTCTGGTTTTGCGCGCCGCGCACGATGGCGGTGTAAGCCTTGGGAACAAGGGTCGCCACGATAGCCGCCTCCGCCTCATTTGTTGGGGCCAGGGTGCTGGCTTCTATCTCAGCGGCCTGATCGCCGGTGATCACGCCTCCAGTCTGAGTGCTGCGCCAGTTGTCGTTTTTCCCGATAAGAGACCCGTCTGCGTCGTGGAGCTCGAGCATCGGATCTGGCAGAACTGCTACCAGCCCTACAGCTCCAAGCGATGGCCCGATAGCTC
>JBEEHO010000299.1:0-3021 GCA_041167425.1 Verrucomicrobiota bacterium
AATTGCATGACATCCCGCGCCGCGCAGCCGGCGCGGGACCCCACAGTTGCAAGGGAAAGCACGGCAAGCTCGCTTTCGCGATCCACGAAGTCGCGACTACCGACCCGTCGGTCCTTAGTTAGTGTAATCCGCGAGCGCCTGCGAGGTCCCTCGCCGTCTGCGCGGCTCGGGATGTCACGCTTAATCGCGACGCACTATTTCGAGGCTCGCTTCCGACCGAGTTCGCCCTCGATCTTCCCCAGCGGCAGGCAGTTCATCACGTCCGCTTTCGTGAGCCAGCCTTTGCGCGCCACACCGATCCCGAACCACAATTCCTGGAGCCGCTCGGTCCGGTGCGCATCGGGGTTGATGACGCACTTCACTCCCTTTTCCTTCGCGAGCGGCCACCAGCGCCAATCGAGATCGAGGCGCTTTGGCGCGGCATTGATCTCAATCCACGTGCCGGTCTCCGCCGCGGCTTCGATCACGGCCGGAAGGTCGATCGCGTAAGGATCGCGCTTCAACAAAAGCCGGCCGGTGGGATGCGCCAGCATGGTCACGAACGGATTGCTCAGCGCGCGAATAATCCGACGCGTCATGTCCGCTTCGGAAAGCGTGAAAGCGGAATGCACCGAAGCCACGACGTAATCGAGCTCGGCCAGAAGTTCGTCGTCGAAATCGAGCGAACCGTCGCGGAGAATATCGCATTCCACGCCGGCGAAGAGCCGGAAATTCTCGAATTCGCGGTTGAGTTTTCGAATCGCCGCGACCTGGGTGCGCAAGCGCGCGGCATCGAGGCCATGCGCCTGGATCGAGCTGCGGCTGTGATCGGCGATGCCGAGATACTGCAGGCCTAACGACTGCGCCGCCGCCGCCATTTCTTCGAGGGAATTATGTCCGTCGCTCGCCGTGGTGTGGCAATGAAAGGTGCCGCGCAGGTTTTCCGCTTCGACCAGGCGCGGCAGCGTCCTGGCGGAGGCCGCTTCAAATTCGCCGCAGTTCTCCCGAAGCTCCGGCGGAATATAATCCAGCTCCAGCGCGCGATACAGATCGGCCTCCTCGCGGACCTCGGGAATTTTCCCTGCCGGTTTTCGCTTCCTGGCCTCGCCTGCGGGAGGCGCGGGGGCGAGCCGGTATTCATTCAGGGTCCAGCCGCGCTGCAAAGCACGGCCGCGGACGACCACGTTGTGCTCCTTGCTTCCGGTAAAATAATTGAGCGCGAAGGGATAATCCGTCGCGCTAACGACGCGCAAATCGCATTGAATGCCTGAGCGCAAACGCACGCTCGATTTGGTGGGTCCCTGCGCGATGATCGACTGGACCAGCGGATGTCCCACAAAAATGGCCGAGATCTCGGAGGGCGCGGAAGTGGCGACGATGAAATCGAGATCGCGCACGATCTCTTTCCGGCGCCGATAACTGCCGGCGATGCAGACGTGCAACGCGTCCGGATGCGCGCGCAAATCGTTTTGCAATATTTCCGCCTCGGCCGCGATCGAGCCGAGTTGAAACGAACCCGCGTGCTTCGTCCGTTCGGCGATAGCATGGCAGAGTTTCTCCTCGGTCGTCTTTCCGAAGCCCGGCAGTTCCGCGACGCGTCCGGCCGTGCAGGCTTCCTGGAGCTGCGCGATCGAGCTTACCTGAAGCTGCTCGTAGAGCGCCTTGATCTTTTTTGCGCCGAGACCAGGCAGGGAAAAGAGCTCGAGAATCTCCGCGGGAAATTCCGAACGCAGGTCCTCGAAAAATTTCAGCGATCCGGTTTCAACCAGTTCCTTTATTTTCGCCGCGATCGCTTTGCCGATTCCCGGAATTTTTTCCAGCGTCTCTTCATCGCGGAGATCGGCGATGTTCCCGCCCCAGGTTTCGAGGGAGCGCGCGGCGTTGGTGTAAGCGCGAATCTTGAATGGATTTTCACCCTTCAACTCGAGCAGCGTCGCGATCTTTTCGAGCACGTCCGCGATCGTGGCCTTGTCCATCCGTTTATCTTTAGCCGGAAATTCAATCGCGTCGATTTCGGTTCGATCTGTCATCCCGAGGCTGGCGGAGCGCGCCGAGGGACCTCGCAGTTGGTCTTAATCACACTAGTCCAAGCTTCGCATGTTCGGGGGTGAACGCCTCGTGGATCGCAAAAGCGGGCTCGCGTACTCTTCCTTGCGACGGTGAGGTCGCTCGCCGTCTTCGCGGCTCGGGATGACGCGCGCGAGAGAACGCGGGTCAGCTACATCCGTCCCCGCCGCTTGTAGAATTCAAGCCGCGCGATGATGGAATCGACGTACTTGCGCGTCCCGGGGAAATCGATGTTTTCCCGGAAAGTATCCGGAGCGATGACGGCGTCATCGCCGCCGGCCCAGCGTTGCGCGCGGCTGGCCCCGGCGTTGTATTCCGCCAGGGCAAAGGGGACTGGGTCGGCCTGCTGTCCCCAATGCTGCGTGGCCCGCCGCAGGTACCACGTTCCGGCTTCAAGGTTGATTTTGGGATCGAACAATTCCTCCGCTCGAAAATTTTCCACGTGATTTTCGCGCGCCCATTCCTGGGCGGCTTTTTCGCTCACCTGCATGAGGCCGCGCTCGCCCGCGCTTCCAAATTTCTGGGCGTCGAACCGGCTTTCCCGCCAGACCACCGCCTTCACCAGCATCGGATCGAGATGATGCTCGGCTGCCACCGCGCGGATCAAGGCATCGTGCCCCTGAAAGCGTGCCGGGCTGATCCATTCCTGCAGCGTGTAAACGGGATCGCCTGATTTCGACGAGAGATAAGCCACGCTCGCGGCCGTCGCCAACAGGAGACAGATGATGAGCTTGAAGACGAACCGAATCATGATTTCAGAAACGCAGGTAATGGAACGAAGACGGAGAAACTCACTTCAACAGCAACCCACGCATCGAATCATCGAGCAACGAAATTTGCACGATCTCTCGCGACGTTGCTCTCAGAGTTCCAGGATCGTGATCAACAGAATGGCGGCGGCGTGAATCAAAACGAGAATCACCATCCACATCCGGAGGTTCCCCGCGGCCGGGCTGTCCGTGCCCACATCTCCGC
>JBEEHO010000300.1:0-11036 GCA_041167425.1 Verrucomicrobiota bacterium
CCTTTCCAGGAGAAGAGATTTCTCGCGAGAGCGCCCTGGATGTCGCGCTCCACGAACCGCTTTTGGAAGGGAGCCAGATCGCCTCCGCTCAGACACCACGCAGCCGCGGCAAAACTTCCTCCCGAGATGCCGGCCACCATATCGATCTCGTGGGCCAGGTTCGATTCCATTTGCCGTCCATTCGCGGTGAACGGGCAGGCGATACCTTTCAACGTCTCCAGCGTCTTCCATCCAACCGCCGCCGCTCTGGAACCTCCGCCGGAAAACGCAACCATCATTAAGGTACCGTCGTCTTGATCCAGTTTGTCGGGCCACATGCCTCTTGCCGCCGAATCGTCGGCCGACGGCGGACTGCCTGGTCCAGCCAGCGGCTGGTTGTAACGCGGCGGACGATCCCGCAGCACGATCCAAAATCCAAGCAGGACAGCGAGGAATAGTCCTAGTGCGATTAAGACATCCTTTTTGCGAGTTGAGATCCTCATATCAAGTAAGGAGAAGGCAGAGCTGTTCTCAGGAAAGACAGCCCAAGGCGACCCACGTCACCAGCATGGGATGATCACATTCATCGGATGCATGGGAGTGGTGTTCCTCACTTCTACTCGCTGTTCCTGGGCGCCGGGGTAATCGGCAGAAACAAAAATCCAGCCGGGCCCTCCTAACATTAACAGCACGCCGGTCCGGCCGTTCTTTTGCCGATTGATCAGAACGTCGGTATCGACGCTGGGTCGATCTTTGATTCCTACAATGATGTACTCCATGGGTGTGGAGCGCTTTGGGAGGCGCGGGGGTTGGGGGTTAGTTAGTCTTACTGGGCTCCTTTGTAGCTTTCCGGGAGCTGAAGTAGCAAGAAGTCTTTTGCGGAGGTAGCCGAACTTGCCCCATCTCGCGGCCCCGCGAACTAAGGCCTTCGGAACTGCTCGTGCTGTCGGATCACTTGCTCGAACGAAGAGTACTGATGGGCTTGGACTTCGCCGGGAAACTTCGCGCCGGAGCGATTCCATTTCTCCAGCCAATCCGCCGTGAGCAATTCGTGTCGCGGGAATGAGGAGACGTGACGCGCCGCGGGTGTGAGCGCGATCGTCGTTTCCAGTTTTTCTCCCGCGCTTCGTCCTCGCGCGACGTAGAAGCCGGCGGCGAGGAGCGCGGCCCGGTTCGCGGTTGAACAAGTGTAGGTGAAAAGTTCCGCGGCCCGCCCCGCGCACGCTACGAACAAGCGGCGAAACGCATCGAGCGTCCATTGATCTCCGGAAGTCCTGGTTGAAAACATGTCGTAGAAAATGAGATCCGGAGGAGCGGGAGCCGTGGACATGGTTTCAAGGAAATCGCCCGGCAGCAGCAGCCAGCTCAATCCCGCATGTCGACGTGATTGCCACTCGCCGTCGGTCAGGATTGCGGCCGGACCGCTGTGGCGAAGGTAGGAAAAGTCGCGGTTATGGCGGAACGCGAGCCGGAGAGAATCGAGATCGTTTTCGAAGCTGACGATTCGCAACGGACGGACCGGCGCTTTTTCCGTCTGTTCTTCATAACAAAGGATCGCCGCCATCGCATTCGCCGCCGCGCCGAGTCCGACATCCCAGATGACCAGTGGCGCCGCGCTCTCCGGAGTTTCGCCCGCCGAAATCCGCAAACGCCCGGCCAGATTTGATTGTTCGATATAAAGTTCTCTCGCTTCTTCCATCGGCGGCGTGCGCGAATGCATGATCTCGCCGGACGAAATCTGGCGGATGCTGGCAAAGCCTTCCCACGCCATGTGCACTTCGTAATTTCCCAGCGTCCGAGGCTTCGTTCGCTTCGGTTTCTGCGCGCGGATCGGATTATCGAGGTCGGATTCGTGCAGGAAGGCGCGCTTCTCGCGGTAAAGATCGAGAAAACTGTCGGCCAGAATGCTGGCGCGAATCTCGCGCATCAGCTGGTGGTAAAAGTGAATGTTATGTTTCCCGAGCAATTGCCAGCCGAGCGTCTCGCTCGTCTTCGTCAGGTGATGCAAATAAGCGCGGGAGTAGCGCGCACAGGTCGGGCATGCGCACGCCGGATCGAGTTTCTCCTCCGAGAATTTGTAAACCCCACGCCGCATCTGCAAAAATCCGCGCGAAGTAAAAACGGCGCCACGCTGAGCGAGTTGCGTCGGCATGATGCAATCGAACATGTCCACGCCGCGATGGACGGCTTCGAGAAGATCGAGCGGCGTGCCGACGCCCATGAGGTAACGCGGTTTGTCCTCCGGCAAAAGTTGCGCGGTGAATTCGCACACATCTTCGCGCTCGCTTTTGCTTTCGCCGACGGCGAGACCGCCAATGGCGAATCCGTCGAATGGCATCGCGCTCAGGCACTCCGCGCTTTCGCGCCGCAATTCCGGGAAGAGCGCGCCCTGCACAATTCCGAACATCGATTGCGGAGAATCTCCCCGCGCCGCGAGACTGCGCGCGGCCCACCGATGCGTGATGCCGAGAGCAGCCCGCGCCGCCGCTTCATCCGACGTCGACGCGATGCAATGATCGAGCGCCATCATGATGTCTCCCCCGATGGCCTTTTGCGTCTCGATGCTCACCTCCGGGCTGAGCAAGATTGTTTTCCCATCGAGGTAACTCTGAAAGACCGCGCCCTCCTCGCTCATCGCGCGCGAATGCGGCAGCGAGAAAATCTGAAACCCGCCGGAGTCCGTCAGCACCGAGCGTTTCCAACTCATGAACCCGTGAATGCCGCCGGTGCGACGGAAGACTTCGGGACCCGGACGCAGGAGCAAATGGTACGTATTCGCGAGGAGAATCTGGGTGCCCGCATCCTCGAGCGTTTGCGGGAGTTGCGCCTTTACCGTCGCCTGCGTTCCCACCGGCATGAAGAGCGGCGTCTGCACTTCGTTATGCAAAGTGCGAAACGTCGCGGCGCGGGCGCGGGAACCGGTGGTACGCGCGTCGAGCTGGAAGTTTAAGCGGGAGCGGTTCACAAAGGACTGCCGTTCTGGTGTGGCGATTGGGACCATTAACCGTGCACTGGGGCAAGGACTTCGCGATAAACCCCTTCATAGCGAGGGACAATCCGGTTGGCAGTAAAGTGCTTCTCAGCGCGGGCACGGCCTTGCTCGCCCAGTTTGCGCGCATCGTCCGGTGAATCGACCAGCGCATCCAGCGACGAAGCCATCGCCGCGATGTCGCCGAATTCGTGCAGATAAGCCGCTTGGCCCACCACCTCGGGAATCCCACCAATGCAAAAGGCGACCACCGGCTTGCCGAAAAACAAGGTCTCGAGAATGCTCAGGCCAAAGCTTTCGTTCTCCGAGGTGTAAAGGCCGGCGTCCGCGCCCGGCAGATAATTTTCCACCGCCGCGGCGTCTTCTCTCACCATGACGCGATCGCGCAGATTAAGTTCGACCAGGAGCGATTCGTAGGGAGCGAAGGGACCGCCGGCCAGAATCAGCAGCCGGATTCGATCGCGCTTCGAAGTCTTCGCGATCACTTGCAACAAAAGATCGATGCGTTTGACCGGCCGGAGATTGGACATGTGCACGACGAGAAACTCGTTCGAGATTCCCAGCTCGCGCCGCACTTCTTCGCGAGTTTTTGTTGGCGCAGCCGGGGTGAAGAAATTCGGGATGACCCGGATCTGTTCGCGCAGTCGAAAGGTCTCTTCCGTTTGCCGGCGTAGACTTTCCGAAACGGTCGTGACTGCGTCGGAATGGAGGAGCGCGTGTTCGATCGCGGCGCGATACTGCGGGTTCGGACCGAGCAGGGTCGTATCAGTCCCGTGCAATGTGGTTACGATTTTCGGCGCGGAATCGCCGATCATTTCCGAAGCCAGGAACGCGGCCGTCGCATGGGGCACAGCGTAGTGCACGTGAAAGAGATCGAGCGCATGCTGCCGGCCGACCTCCGCCATTTTGACGGCGAGCGGCAGGGTATAATCGGGACACGGGAAGAGACTGCTTTGACCGACAGCAACCTGGTGGAAATATATTCGCGGCGCCGAAAGGTCGAGGCGCACTGGCTTCGCATAACTGAAGAAATGAACCGTATGGCCGCGTGCTGCGAGTTCGGTCCCGAGCGCGGTGGCGAGAATTCCGCTGCCGCCAATCAACGGGAAGCAGGTGATTCCGATTTTGAGTGGCCGCGATTCCATCACGTTCCAATATACGCGTGGTTCGAATCGGCGATGTCTTCGCGCTGCACCAGGGTCATACCAGGCGCGTCCGCTTCGTTGAGATACTGGCGCTCGCCCGCTCCTGCTACGTAATGCGTGCATCCGATCACGGATTGCATCCAGCGCAATCGGGTATCGCGGGTCGGGCTGATTTGGGTGGCCTCGAATTCCTCGCGCGGAAGTTCCAGGTGGCGATCCCCGCCTCTATGCAGCAGCAACTTTCCGTCGCGATAGCGCGCGCGAACGACTTCGCCCTCCCAGGAAACGTCCACGAAATAATCGTCCACCGCCACCGCCCGCCTCCGGAATTCCGGATCGCTCGAGTGTTCCACTCGGATTCCCTCCAGCAATCCCATCCGCGCATACAGGTCGTGGCAGAACTCCGCCACATTCGAAGCCTCGACCGACTTAAAGTGATCGACCAGCTCGGAGCCAACGTAATTCGGAAGCTGGCGCGCGATCTTCGTCTGCCATTCGGGCAGGACGCGCTTCGCGTACAAGGGCGAGAATTGTTTCTGGATCTTGTTCGCGAACTGGAAATTCAAAGCATCCTCCCGGCCGGTGTGCCGTTCGCGTAACAATGTGATCGTCTCGCGACTATCATGATCGCTGTCGTGAAAAAAGAAGACGATCTCGCCCCCGATCTCTTTTTGCAGCCGGCGCGCGGTCGTGATTTTGGCGTAGAGAAATCGCTTCGGAAAAAATCCGCACGGTTGTTGTCCGAAGCAGATGATCGGCTCGCCCATTTCCTATCCGACGGTCGCGGGCCGGCTGTTTCGAAAAACCGTCCATTGCAGGATCCAAGCAAACAACAGCACGGCGATGCAGCCGATGACGTTGTACCAAAGATACCCGATGTTCGAGGTGAAGAAGAGGACGAGCACCAGCGTCTGCGCGATCACGGCGGCGAAGAAAACGGCTGAGCCGCGCACAGTGCGCATGAAGAAAGCGACGAGGAAAAGTCCAAGAATGCTGCCGTAGAAAACGGAGCCCAGGATGTTGCCGGCTTCAATCAGGTTTTCGACCAGACTTGCGAATGACGCGACGGCGATTGCGACCAGACCCCAGGCCGCCGTGAGCACCTTGGTCGCGATGACATAGTGATGATCGCTCGCGTTTGGCCGGATGAGCGGACGGTAAAGATCGACCGCCGTGGTGGACCCCAGCGCGTTCAGGACCGCGGAGGTGGCCGACATCGTCGCGCAAAAAATCACCGCGACGAGCAGGCCAACGACGCCGTGCGGAAGATGATGAAGGACGAACGTGATAAAAACGTAGTCGGAATCCTTGCCTTTGGGATTCGCTCCGGCTTCTTCGAGAATTTTCCTGGTGTTATCACGAATGCCGCGCGCCTCGGCATCGAGCGCCCGCACCTGTGCCGTCAGCGCGGGCGAGGTTTCCGCGGAAGCGCTGGACATCGCTTGAATGGTTTCGCGTTTGCGCGCGAACACATCGTCGAACTGCGTCTGGAGCGCGGTGAGTTGAGGCCCGTGGCCGCGCTCAATCGCGCGCTGATACGTCGGCTGATTGAAAAACATCGGCGGCTTTTCAAATTGATAGAAAAGGAAAACCATCGCGCCGAGCAGCAGGATGAGAAACTGCATCGGCACTTTGATGATCGCGTTGAAAAGTAAACCGATCCGGCTCGCGCGGAGCGAGCCGCCGGCGAGATAACGCTGCACTTGCGATTGGTCGGCGCCGAAATACGAGAGCGAGAGAAAGAAGCCCCCGAGGATGCCCGACCAGAAAGTGTACCGCCTGGACGGATCGACCGAAAAGTCGACGGCCTGAAGTTTTCCCATCTTGCCGGCAATCGAGAGCGCGCCGCTGAAAGAGAGGTCGGCCGGCAATCGATAGACCGCGATGCCGAAGGCGAGCGCCATGCCGACGAGGATGACAAGAATCTGGTAGCGTTGCGTGAGGCTGACAATCTTCGTGCCTCCAACAACCGTGTAGGCAATGACAAATCCGCCCGCGAGCCAGATGGTGAGATTCAAATCCCAGCCGAGCAGGGCGGAGAGAATAATGGCCGGCGCGTAGATCGTGATTCCGGCCGCGATGCCGCGCTGGATCAAAAACAAAAACGCTCCGAGTAATCGTGTTTTCCGATCGAAGCGCTGACCGAGATATTCGTAGGCGGTGTAAACCTTCAGCCGTTGATAGATCGGAACAAAAATCGCGCACACGACAATGAGCGCGAAGGGCTGGCCGAAATAATTTTGGATGAAACCGATTCCACTTTCGTAGGCCTGACCCGGCATCGAGAGGAAGGTGATCGGGCCGGCCTGGGTCGCGAGGACGGAAAGTCCGATCGTTCCCCAGCGGATAGTCGCATCTCCCTTGAGATACTCGCGGAGGTTCGGGTGATTCCAGGTTCGCCAAAGTCCGTAGAGCGGGATCGCGAGAATCGTCGCGACCAGGACAATGTAATCGATCCGGTTCACGAAAACCGGAGAGTGAACGCGTAGAGCAGCGCCACTTCAATCGCGAACAGGACGATGGCGAACAGATATGCTTTGCGCCAGGTGCGAAAGAGCGGCGGTCGATCCTGTTCGCTCATTCTTCTGTAGCCGCCGCTCTGCGGGCGGCGCGATGGTTGCGATCGATACTGAAGCGCGTCGTTCCTGGCAGATTAAACGCATCGTTCACGCTTCGCATAGCGAAGCGGCTACAGGGCAATGCTCGAAAGATCCTCATTTCGCCTCGCGCAGTGAGACCATGTTCGCGAAAAGCCGATATGCGCCCGGTACTCCGGCCGGCAATTGCCGGAACCACGCGTAGCCGGTGTAGACAAAATAACCGCTGCCCGATTTTGCGACGAGCAGTCCGCCATCGAGCGGCTTTTCTCCTGGATCGTTGCAGGACAAAATCGGCGTCCACGCCGAATCCCATGTGTTCGGGAAATAAAGTCCGCGCTCCTGCACCCATCCTTTGAAATCGCCGGCGGTGATTTTATTCGGCCTGTTCATCAAAGGATGGCCCGGCGCAAGGATTCGCACCTCGGCGTTTTCGTCGGTGACGCGATCGCGCGAAATCTCAAATGGGAACGGACCGATCTGTTTCGTTTTCAGGTCCGCGGTTGTGTTGTATTGGGCGACGACCACCCCGCCGGCCTTGACGTAGTCGAGCAGCGCCGGTTGCAAACTCGCGATGCGCTCCTGCGTGTTATAAACGCGAATGCCGAGCACGACGGCATCGAAACGTTTCAGATTTTCCGCCGTGATATCCGCGGCATCCAATATTTTCACATCGTAACCGATCTGCTGAAGGCTCTGCGGAATTTCGTCGCCGGCCCCGGGAAGATATCCGATCAGTTCGCCCTTCTTGCGAATGTCCGCGCGCGCAATCCTGGCTTCCGCCGGCGGCATCAAGACGTGCAGGCCGATGTGGGGATAGGCGATGCGCTCGCGTGCGAACGAATAGTCGCGGCCGTCGACGGAGATGACCGCGCGCACCGTTCCTTCATTCGCGTTTGACGGTGGCGTGATCGTGAAGGCGGCGAACATTTCGGCGTCAGCCGCTTTCAAATCTACCGGAACAGAGGCAGGCTCGATCCGCCATCCCGCTGGCGCCTCCAGCCGGAGTTGACCACGGACCGCGGCAGTGGAAGCAGCGACGCGCACCTGCACCGACTTCGGTTTGTCGTCGCCAAAAACGAAGACCGGGTTCGATAAATTCGCGAAAACCGGGGGCGCGATCACAAGCGCCTGCCGCACCTCGCCGATGATCGGATCGACGGTGCGATATTTCGTATCGACGCTGTAGCGAAGATCCTGATCGCCCACTCGCAACGCGACTTCCACTGGGAACGGCGGCGGATTCTCCGGCAGGCCGATCAAGGTCTGATCGGCGACCGTGAAGATGCCGAGCGTCGCGGGCTGGCGGAGCCAATACGGTTGCGACCACGCGACCTCTTTCGGCAGAGTAGGCGCGAGGTCTTTCGCGACAAATTGGTCGGTCGGGAGCGGCACATCCAATTTGAGCGTTTCTCCTGAAACCGGCGTCCGGACCTCGAGTAATTGCACGGGAACCTTCGAGCGATTGATGGCCTCGAATTTTATCGGCAGGGGCTGGGCGGCCGAAACGGTTCCGATGGTGGCAGAGCTTTCGATGTTCAGGCCGAGGCACGCCGCGATAATGGAATCAACTTCAGCGCGTTTCTGCGCGCCCCAGTCCTTGTCGCTGAATTGCGTGAGCGCTTTGCGAAGTTCCAAAAGCTTCGGGACCGATGCGGCGGGATCTGCCGGAACGAATGTCGAAACCACCTGCTTCACTTTCTCCCCGATCGTCTCCGACTTCGGAACGCGCGACCAGGTCGTATCGACGCCATCGAACAGACCGTTCGTGATCGGCGCTCCTTCCAGCACCTTGAAATATTCTTTGCGAGCGCCGCGCCGGGGTGGACTGCCCACACCCTGGCTCTTATGCATGCTCAGACTCGCCGCCGCGATTTCGGTGAAGGCTTTGCCGAGAAGCGGATTAAAACCGCCAGCTTCCAGCGTGGCGAGGCCGGTCGGATCGAACGGCAAATTTCGGTTTGAGAAAAAAAATGGCGACGTATTCCAAACTAGACGCGCCGGCTTCCAGACTTCGACGAAAGAGAGCTGCTCGGGAAAGCGTTTGGGATCTGCTGCCGCCTGAAAAGCTTCCCGGGCGAGGATGGCCGAAGCGGTGTGATGTCCATGGGTCTTGTCATCATCCGGGCTGAAACGCGTGACGACGACATCAGGCCGAAATTTCCGGATGACCCAGACGATGTCGGAGAGGACTTTGTCGCGGTCCCAAATTCGTAAAGTCTCTTCGGACGTTTTCGAGAAACCGAAATCGACCGCGCGAGTGAAAAATTGCCGCGCGTGATCGAGCCGGCGCGCGGCGAGAAGTTCCTGCGTTCGGATGACGCCGAGCTTTTCTCGCAGCTCAGGGCCGATCAAATTCTGGCCGCCGTCTCCGCGCGTGACCGAAAGATAACCGGCATCGTAAAGCGAGCCATTCGCCCAAAGCGCCATCAGATTCGTGTTTTCGTCATCGGGATGGGCGGCAACGTAAAGCACACGTCCCAGGACATTCAGCTTCTGGAGTGCGAGCTGAATTTCAGCGGCGTTCATCGGCGGCGGAATCATTTGCGCAGTTGGATCAGCCGCGCGAGCGGCCGAGCTCAGAGCAAAAAGAAAAACGAAAGTTCCCCAAACAATCCGCGGGATGCGAAAGATCATAAGCGTAGCAATAATACCCGGACGAATACACCGCCCCTTCGCGGACCTCGCAAGCAACGTCGCTTATTTGTTGATGTCTTGTTTCGCCGTCAGCCGGTCAATCAGCGTTTTGATACTGTTCTTTTGCTGATCCGAAACCGCGGCTGCCTGCGCCTTCTTCGCGTCTTCCACCGCGCCGGCAAAATCGCCCGCGGCGGACTTGATCCGAGCGTTCGACAGAAATCCGGACACGCCGGTGGGATTGCGCCTGGCGACGTCCTTGAAGATGTCCATCGCTTCGGCGTCTTTCTTCTCCGATTGCAGCCGGCGTCCGTAGGAATAGAGCTGCACTGGCGTCGCCTTCGCGAGCGCCTGGTCCCAGGCTTTTTTGGCTTCATCAGGTTTGTTCGCGGCCTTGAGCAAATCGGCCTTGGTAGTCAGATTCTCGAAGCGTTCCTCGATCTGAATCGACAGGTCTGTCCACTTCAACGCCTCATCAAGGTTGGTCTTCTTCGTGAGGCAAAATTGCGCGGCCTGATTCAACTGCTGCCAATCGTATTGCGCGCGGCCGCGCATTTGGTTGCGGATGTTGGCCACGGTCACTTCGGTATCGTTGATCGCGACCTTGAACGGCACGGCGAGTTTCTCCCACTTCAACGTTACCGTGGCGGAGTCCGGCTTCAGCTCTTCGAACTCGTATTCGAGCGCTTCCTCCATTTCGTTTGGGCGCGGCTTCACGTTTACGCGCAGCGCATCTTCTTCCTGCTTGTAGGTGTAGCTGCCCCACGCGCTCGACATCTTCGAAAAAATCACCGTCCACGAATCGGCGGTTGGGATCATGTGCAATCCGTAAATCCCTTTCGCGAGCGGCTGTCCTTCCACCGAAACGGCATCGCTGAATTCAATCGTCGTGTTCTCGTTCGCGCCCGCGCGCCAGACTTCTCCCAGTGGAACGAGTCCACCCCAAATCTTTCGACCGTTCGTGAGCGGTCGATGATAAGTGATCGTGATGTCCGTCAAGCCGACGCGCTGTTTGGTCACCGCGAGCTGGCTGACATCGGGCAACGAAAGATCGCCTCGCGCCGGGATGATTGCTGCGATTCCGATGAGGGCCACGGCGAAAGTGATGATGCGTTTCATAGTGTCTTGATAATTTGGCGGAGGTTTCCGCTACAGAGTTGATCGGCAACGGAAGGCGAGACAAGAACAGAATCAAGTAATGTTATCCATCGCGCGCCAATCCAGGCGGCACCGTTTCCGCCATCGTAAATCTGTCCCAGATTCGGAACGGCGAATTCCCGGCCGCGAAACAAAAGCGCTAGCCTCCTCGTCTTGAAGAAATTCCGAAGGCCTTGTGAAGTAACGACTTAAAACTCGCTCCGCACCTGTGGCACGGGCTTTGCATAAGGATCATCGTCAACCCAATTAATTATATGAAACAGAATACTCTCTCCGCCGAAGGCTTCGAATCGACCTACGCATTGCTCGTCCGTTCTGAAGAGAAAGAACGCAGCCTGTTTGAAGATGCTGCGTATCTCGTCTTCATTCTCAGCGCGGTGTTTTCGATCTGGCAGGTGGCGCAGCAGCCGGTCCCGTTGCCGAAGAGCGCAGTGATCCACACCACGCCGATCGCGCAACACGCGGATACGAATCAGCACGTTTAATCCGCCACGAAGTTCAGGAGAACTCCGTTGCGATTACTCGCTCTGA
>JBEEHO010000301.1:0-14673 GCA_041167425.1 Verrucomicrobiota bacterium
ACGAAGGCGGTGACGGAATTGCAGCGGTTGCTGACGGACGAGGGCGAAGTGAAAATGAGCGTCGGCAGCGGCCAGATCGCTTTCGATCTCAACAACACGCTCCTGGTTTCAAAACTGATCGAGGGGAATTATCCGAATTACCGGCAGGTCATCCCTTCCGAGACGAAGGAGCGCGTCACGCTCGAGCGCGAAACTTTCCTGAATTCGCTTCGCCGCGTTTCCCTGCTGGCGAGCGACAAATCGAATTCGATCAAACTCAATTTCACCAAGAACAACATCGACATCACCGCCAACACGCCCGAAGTCGGCGAGGCCAAGGAATCGCTCGCGGTCGCGTACAAGGGCCGGGATTTTTCGATCGCGTTCAATCCCGAATTTTTCATGGCGCCGCTTCGTAATCTCACCGAGGACGAAGTCTTTCTCGATCTCATCGATGAAATGAGCCCCGGCGTGCTGAAAATTCAGACGCCGTTTTTGTATGTGCTGATGCCGATGCGCATCAGCTCGTAAGGGCTGTTTCGCTGATCATCCCGAGCCGCACGGACGGCGAGGGACCTCGCAGTCGAAGAGAAATTCACGCACAACTCGCTTCGCAATCCACGAAGCGGTCACCGCGCAGGCGGCGAAGCCTGGTCTGTGTGATCTTGGAGTGCGACTGTGGGGTCCCTCGTCGTTTGCGCGACTCGGGATGACAAGCTACGCGGGAGCCAGAATCAGCGCTCTATGACTGCGAGCACGCCGTCCGCAGCGAGCAAACCGAGATTCCCGCCTGGCGCCCGGATCACCCTCACATTTTCATTGGCCGGCGCCCAAACTCTTGGATCGGTCGGACCGAAGAGCAGGACACAGCGCGCTCCCACTGCGGCAGCAATGTGGGAAATTCCGCTGTCGTGCCCGACGAAGATCGTGTTCTCGAAGAGAGCGGCAAGCAGTGGGAGGGGAAGATTTCGCGCGAAGCGAACCTGCTTTCCCTTCCACGCCGCTTCCAGTAATCGCGCTCGCTCTTCATCCGCTTCGCCAGACACGACGATGACCGCACGACCGGTGGCGAAAAGATGTTCTCCAAGTTGCCGCCAATTTTCAATCGGCCAGTTCTTGCGATCGCTCCCGCTTCCTGGATGCAGGACGATCACGCGATTCTTCAAATCACGCAGAAATTTTCGCGCGAACTCGCGATCCTTTTCATTTGGATAAATCCTCGCCGCCGCATCTTGCAAATGCAGGCCGAGCGCTTCAAGCGGTCGAGCCAGGTGACGCGCGGCGTGTTCCCCATCGGTCAGCTTTGGCGGAACCGCGAGGAAAGTGTGGCTCCCGCATCGCTTCACATTCGCCTGAAAATTCCGTCCGGATCGAAGAGGTAGCTGACGATCAAATCGAAACCGCCGAAGTAATCGATCAACTCGGATGGCAGGTCGGAGTTCCTGGCGAAGAATCTCGCGAGCGCCCCGGATTCGATCGAGCGAATCGCCGCGGCGTAATATCGTTTCTGGGCCAGCGCGATGATGTGTTCGTAGCCGAGGATCTCCAGGTGCGATTTCGGAAAACGATCGCGCAATAATTTGATCGCCGGCAGCGTGAGAACGAAGTCTCCGATCGCGCCGCCGCGAATGACGAGAATGCGGTTCAATACCGCGTCACTGCGCAGGCGAGGATCACAGCGCCGTAGAGAAGAGCGAGCGCGTGCGTTAACCGCCAGCGCGCCGTCGTGCGCGCGCTCCAATTAATCTGGTCGCGCAGCAAATACGGCATCGTGACCCAGAACAACCCAGCCACGATCAACAAATACGCGAACACGGTCACGAGCAGGCGGCTGGCTTCGTTCCGGAAAAAGGCGGCGTCGAGGAGCGGCTCGGCGGCCAGGAGGAAGAAAATGCCGAGAGCGCGGACCGTGAGAAATTCGTCCACGAATTTCAGCACGAGAAAGAAACCAATGGGGAGGAAGATGAGCAACGGCCGCCGAAAGCTCGAGAACTCTCCCATTTCCATGGTGTAGAGGAGCCAGAAAGTCCAAAAGAAATCGACCGTCAAAAACGCGACGCCGGTGGCGCGGGAGCGGGGCAGCCGCCGGGCGAAGCCGCGCGATTGATCCGGCTTGATCAAACCCGGCACGCCGACCAGCAAAAGGAAAAGGCCGGCAATGAAGCCAGCTGCCTGAAGAGACAAGTGATAAATCATGCGAAAGCTGGAGAGGAGGTTTGCATGACCGGCGTTCCATACAAGCTGAATCCATTCGCCTGCGTCACGTTGATCGGAAAGATTTGACCGACGTGCTCCGGTTTCCCTTCGAAGACGACGATCTTGTTCGTGCGGGTTCGTCCCGTGAGCCGCGCGGGATTCGTTCGACTCGGGCCTTCGCAAAGAATCTCGACCGCGCGCCCGACCAGACGCTCGTTGGCGAGGTGCGCGGAAGCATCCACCACCGTGAGGAGATCCTGATTGCGCGCTTCCTTTACGCGCTCGTCGATTTGCTGATCCATGGTGGCCGCCGGCGTATCGCTTCGGGTGGAGTAGCGAAAGATGAAAGCGTTATCGAATTGAATTTGCTCAACCAGATCCCGCGTTTGCCCGTAGTCGTCATCGTGCTCGCCGGGGAAACCAACGATCACATCGGTGGTGATGGCGATTTCATCACGCGCCTGCCGGATCCGGTCGACCAGCGTCCGGTATTTCCCGGCGGTGTAAGGCCGGTGCATTGCCTTCAGGATCCGGTCCGATCCGGATTGGAGCGGAAGATGGACATGCTCGGCCAGCTTCGGTAAATCGGCCAGCGCCTGGATGAGATCATCGCGAAAACCAATCGGATGCGGGGAAGTGAAGCGGACCCGCTCCAAGCCGTCGATCTCATGCACGGCCTCGAGCAATTGCACGAACGGGCTCTTGCCCTTCACCTGCTCAAATTCGTGCCGCCCGTAGAGGTTCACGATCTGCCCCAGCAGCGTCACTTCCTTAATGCCGCACGCGGCGAGCTCTCTCACCTCGCGCACGATCTCCGCGATGGAGCGGCTCCGTTCCGCGCCCCGCGTGCGTGGAACGATGCAAAACGTGCAATGCATATTGCAGCCCTGCATGATGGAAACGAACGCCGTCGCCTGCTGCTGTTTGAGTGCGTGATCGCGAATGGTTTCCGCCGAGCCGGTTTCTTCGTCAATGTCGCAAATCGAGAAGCGTGGGTCGTCCATCCGTCGCGCATGTTTTTTCTCGAGCAGTTCTTCGACGTAATCTGCGACCCGATGAAATTTCTGCGTGCCGACCACGAGATCCACGTGAGGCAGTCCGGCAAAAAGCGCATCTCCTCGCGCCTGCGCCATGCAGCCGAGAAAGCCGAAGACTACTTCCGGCCGGCGTTTTGCGATCTGACCGAGCATGCCCATTTTCCCGAGCGCTTTCTGATCGGCCATGTCGCGAACGCTGCACGTATTCAGAAGCACCACGTCGGCATCGGTCTCATGCGCGGCGCGCTCATATCCGCGCGCCACCAGCGAGTGAGCGACCTGCTCGGAATCCCGCTCGTTCATCTGGCAACCGTAAGTCTTGATGAAAAATTTCGGCATCGAAGAGCGGAATTGTGACACAGGGCAGCGGCGAGCGCCTCTACATTCCACTTCCCATTCGCTCGCTCTTTCAGATTTAATTGCCGGCAATGAGTGAAGATATCCCAGCGATCGGCATCATCGGCGGGAGCGGGCTCTATCAAATGGAGGGCGTCGAACAACCGACCGAGCAACGCGTCGAGACGCCCTTCGGCGATCCATCCGATGCGATCGTCGGCGGACAGATGCATGGCCGGCAGGTCTACTTTTTGCCGAGACACGGACGCGGACACCGGTTGCTTCCGCATGAGTTAAACCATCGCGCTAACATTTACGCACTCCGTTCGCTGAACGTTCGCTGGATCATTTGCGTGACCGCGGTCGGCAGCTTGCAGGAAAAATATGCGCCGCGCGATGTCCTCTTGCCCTCGCAATTTTTCGACCGGACGAGCCAGCGCACCGAGCACACCTTTTTCGGAGGTGGCATCGCCGCCCACATCAGTTTTGCGGAGCCGATTTCAACCAGCCTGCGCCAGATTCTCGCGGAATCCGCGCGCGCGGTCGGAGTCAAAATCCATAACGGCGGCACCTACGTGAACATGGATGGCCCGGCCTTCTCCACTCGCGCGGAATCGGAGCTGAACCGGCGGCACGGCTTCGACGTCATTGGGATGACCAACCTCCCCGAAGCGAAACTGGCGCGTGAAGCCGAGATCGCGCTGGCGACCATGGCGATGATTACCGATTACGATTGCTGGAAGGTGGAGGAAGAGCCCGTTTCCGCACACACGGTTTTTGAGCATTTGATCGCGAACGCCGAGACGGCAAAGGACATTCTGGCCGAAGCTATCCCTCGAATCCCGGCCGTGCCGAGCTGGCCCGAACATCGAGCGCTCGATTCGGCCCTGGTGACCGATCGGAAGCTTTGGCCGCGGGCCACCAGGGAAAAATTGGGGGCGCTTCTGGGCCGGTTTTCCTAGGGAAATGGGGCTTTTCGCAAAAGTGAGTCGCGGTTCTCAAAAATCCTTCTTGCCAATTCGAATTAAAATATAGTAATTATAAAGACCGTCGGGGGAAACCCGATTAAACGCTTCCACGGAGTTCCTAAAAATGATGACCAAAATTGCCGCTTGTTTGCTCGCCGTAAGTGTCCTGACTGCGTGCGAAACGACCAGAACGACCAAACGCGAGACGCTGCGTGAGATGAACACCCGTTACGCCAGCAACACCACATCATCGACTGAACCGGCTCCGCCCGCCGAAGGCCCTGAAGATGTCCCGGCGGAAGGCCCGGCCGACTTGAATCGCAATCCGGCCCTCGTTCCGTCGCCTCTGCTTCGGGCGAATGCGATCGGCAACCCGTAATCGCGAGACGCCAAGGTTTCTGGACCGCCGTGTGGCGCTCGGCGCGCCAAGAGAGCGCGCGGATTTGCGGTTCTGCGTGGCAGCACAGCGTGATCCTTAACCGCGCTGAATTCTCGGCCACGGTCGTCGCTCGTTAGCCGGCGAGGCCGCCGTTTCGGGACTACATCCAAAGTCCCCACGAAAGCAGGGCGGAAGCGTCCTGCCAAACGCCGGCTTTGCTGTCGCCCAACACGACCACAATAATATCACGGCCCGGCCGGGCTCCGCTCGCGATCAAACAATGCCCGGCCGCTTCGGTATAACCGGTCTTCATCCCATTGCAGTAGGGGAGGCGTCGCAACACTTTGTTGGTGTTTTCGAGCTCGCGCATCCGGCCGTTCGCGTAGCGAAAAACAAGCTGGGGCAGACAGACGATGGAACGAATCGTGGGATTCGCGTAAGCCGCCCGGGCGATGATCGAGAGATCGCGCGCGGTCGAATATTGACCGGAAATGGGAAGACCGTTCGGATTCAGGAAATGGGAGTGCGTCGCGCCCAGCTGGCGCGCCTTTTCGTTCATCAACTCGGCGAACGCTTCCACGCTTCCCGCTGAATCGCGCGCCAGGCAGCGCGCGACATCGTTAGGGCTTTTCACAAGAAGGGCGCGCAACAAATCGATCCGCTGATAGGTGTCGCCCGGTTTGATGTTTAACTTCACAGGTTCGGCCATCGTATCGACCGGCTCCACCGTTACCGGCCGATCGAGAAAACCGCGTTCCGCCACAATCAACGCGGTCAATAATTTTTGCGTGCTGGCTGCGGCGCGGGGCGCATCGGCATTCTTCTCGTAAAAAATTTCACCGCTGCGCGCATCGATCACCATGACGGAAACCGCTCGAGTCGCCGGAGCGATCTTGGAAACATTTCCGGGAACGGCGGTCGTCGGCTGGCCTTTCAATAACCAATCCGGGGCGTCTGGAGTTCCGCCGGGGCGAACCGCCTTGGAATTCTGTTTCGGTCTCGCGGCAACCGAGGAAAGCGCGACCAGAGTCGTGCAAAAAACTGCGATCCATTCGCGGCGGCGTCTCATGGGCGGGAACTTAGCGGCAGAGCTTTCGGGCGCGCAAGCGATAGGATGGGCTAGGCGCCAGAGTCACGTTGAATCAACTCTATCTCGTATCCTTCCGGCGCGTCGATAAAGGCGATCGCGCCATCCTTGCCATTGGGGTGCGGACCGTCTGAGAGCGGATAACCTTTTTTCGCTGACTCGCGCGCAAATGCCTCGATATCGTCGACCTCGAAAGCGAGATGGGTGAGATCAGGGCCGACCTGAACGGGACCGCTTTCATCGAATTTGCAGATTTCGATTTCTTCCTCGCTGCCCGGCGCCTTGAAGAAGACCAATTGGGAACCGCGGCCCGAAGTGTGCCGTCGCATTTCCTGCAAGCCGAGGACATCCCGGTAGAAGGAAACCGTCTTTTCCAGATCGGCCACCCGATAACGGGTGTGGAGAAGCTTCTTGATCATCGCGTCACTAATTGCGCGCGCTGGCGGCTAATTTCAAACGCAAATGGCGGTGGCGAGATTCAGGGTGCAGCGTTGGCGCGAGCCGCGCAGACTAGTCTTTGCGCATCGGATGTGATTCCTTAGACGGATGAAACTTGTTCTCGCCGCGACCGGCGCCAGCGGCACGATTTATCTGCAACGCTTGCTCGCGCAGATTGATTGCGGGGCGAACGAGGTTCATCTCGTGCTGAGCAGTCATGCGAAACAGGTCGCCGCGCAGGAGGTGGATCAGCTGGTCATTCCGCCCGGCGTTTCGGAGCATGGCGAGAATGATCTCAATGTCCCATTCGTCAGCGGCTCGGCGCGCTTCGATGCCATGGTCATCGTCCCCTGCTCGATGGCTACGCTGGGCCGCGTCGCCTCGGGTTGCAGCGACACGGCGCTCTTGCGGGCCGCGGATGTTTTTTTGAAAGAACGCCGCAAATTGATCCTGGTGCCGCGCGAAACGCCGTGGAGTTTGATTCATGCCCGCAACGTCGTGACCCTTCTGGAGGCCGGCGCGATTCTCCTCCCTGCGATCCCTTCGTTCTACAGCCGGCCTGGTTCGGTCGACGCCGTGGCCGACACGGTGGTTTGGCGCATTCTCGATCAACTCGGCCTGCCGAATCCTTCCGCTTATCGCTGGCGCGATGACGCTGCGAAAACCGAGCAAACGTGAAGCTCGAAAGTTGGCGCGCTCGCGCACTGATCGAGTTTGGCATCGCGATGTTTCGAATCTGGGCGCGCACGCTGCGCTTCCAGTTGGAAGATCCTCACAACGGTATTGCTCTCGTGCGAGATCATCCCGTAATCTTCGCCATCTGGCACAATCGTCTCCTGATGTTGCCGCCTCCTTTTGATCGTTGGTTCCCCACTCGGCCAAGCATTGGTTTGATCAGCGCGAGCCGGGATGGCGATTTGGTGTCCATTCTCATCGAGCGCTCCGGTTACGGCACCATCCGCGGATCGACCTCGCGCAAAGGTGTGATCGCTCTGCGTCAACTGGTCGACGCTCTTGCGGCGGACAAGAATGTCTTGATCACGCCTGACGGCCCTCGGGGGCCCATCTATGAAGCCAGTCAAGGAGTGGTCTTTGTTGCCCAAAAATCCGGCGCAGCCATCGTTCCGTTGCATATGGAGTACTCAAGTTGTTGGCGCCTTCGGAGCTGGGACCGGTTCTTCGTGCCGCGTCCGTTCAGCAAGGTCCGGTTCATCCTTGGCGCCCCGCTCCAGGTGAGGCAGACGAAGAGCCCGGACGAATTCGAGGCGGAACGGCTTCGCCTTCAAAACGCGATGATGAACCTGGTGGAACAAAAATGAGTCGAGCGAGCGCGTTTTCGTTTGTCATGTTGAGCGAAGTCGAAACATCTCTCATTGTTAGTGGAATCAGCGCTCACCGAGAGAAGCGAAAGATTTCTCTTCTTCGACTGCGCTCCCGCTTCGCTCAGAATGACAAGGTTAATGAGTTCACAAAATAAAGCGCTCGGAATGACATGGGCGGAGATCAACCGCCCAATCCATTCCTGATCATGCCTCATCTCATCGAAGGCCGGGCGATCGCCGAAAAAGTTTACGCCGATTTGCGCAGCGAAATCGCGGAATTGAAAAAGCGCGGACTTACCCCGGGCCTCGCCGTGGTTCTGGTAGGAGACAATCCCGCCTCGCGTGCGTATGTGCGCTCGAAAGACAAGATGTGCCGCGATCTCGGGCTGCATTCGGTGAAGCTCGAATTACCCGCGGAGACTACCCAAAGCCAATTACTGGATCGCGTGGCTGAATTAAATCGCGATCCTGCAATCCACGGAGTCCTGGTTCAATCGCCGCCGCCGAAACAAATCGACGAAGCGGAAATCGTGCGCGCGCTCGATCCGGCGAAAGACGTCGACGGATTTCATCCGGTGAATGTGGCGAAGCTCGTGCTCGGCGATGAAAGCGGGTTCGTTCCCTGCACGCCACTGGGTTGTCAGTTGCTGCTGCTCGAGAGCGGAATTGAGATTTCCGGCGCGCACGTTGTTGTTCTTGGGCGGAGCATGATCGTGGGAAAGCCGCTGGCCCTTTTGCTCATGCGAAAAGGTCGAGGCGGCGACGCGACTGTGACGGTGGTGCAT
The DNA here is from genome assembly GCA_041167425.1 of Verrucomicrobiota bacterium. Classification (GTDB taxonomy): domain Bacteria; phylum Verrucomicrobiota; class Verrucomicrobiia; order Chthoniobacterales; family UBA10450; genus AV80. Next base: position 8,528 of record JBEEHO010000301.1, read on the forward strand.
TCCCGCAGCCAGCGTCTGGCCGAGATCACGCGTTCAGCCGACATCCTGATCGCAGCGGTCGGCCACCCGGAATTTGTTCGCGCGGAACATGTGCGCGACGGAGCGGTCATTATCGACGTGGGAATTAATCGCTTGGATGACGCGACGATGGAGCGCGGCTATCGGCTGGTGGGCGACGTGGCGTTTGACGAAGTCTCAAGAAAAGCTTCCGCGATTACGCCAGTTCCCGGAGGCGTGGGGCCGATGACCATCGCGATGCTGATGGCCAACACCGTCAAGGCTTGCCGGCAGATGTCGTAAGACCGCGGACGATCAACGCACGATTTTGGCTGTCAGAAATCGAAGCAGCGCTGGTTGGAATCGCGCTGCTTCCAGAAGCGCCGACGCGACCCGCGGAGATAATACCGCTGCTCGCGCGAGCCGATTGATCCAAAGCCGCCCGCGATAAAGTCTGGCATGCGCCAGCGAGTAGCTCGCCGCTGCTTTAGCCGCGTCCTGTCCGTGGTGCCGGGAGATAATCGCTTCCGCGGCAAGTTCGCCCGAGGCCAGCGCGTAATAAATTCCTTCGCCCGTGAAAGGCTCCACCACACGCGCCGCGTCGCCCACCAGAAAGAGCGAATCGTGCGCCGCGGCGATTGACGCGCGAGTCAGTGGCGTGATCGTTCGCCACGAATGTTCGGGCGAAATTCCGAAGCGCGTCTCCGCCCAATTGCGTAACGCCGGCATTTTGCGCGGAAGAGTGACCAGGCAAAGATTCAATTGGCCATCCCCGACCGGCGCCTGGCCGGAATATCCTTCCGGCAGGAATTGGAGAACGACGCGATTTCCAAAGTCGTTAGGCAACGGCAGGTGAGTTTGCAACGCGATCCGCTCTTTCGCGCTGCGGGGGAGCAGATGACAGAGCCGGGCGATGGTCGAGTTCCGTCCATCGGCCGCGATGAGCACACGCGATTCGAAACTCTCGGTCCCCGTCGTAATCGTCCAATTCTCCGCAGCCGCTTTGGGAGCGGTTAACGCAGTCACCGTGCTCGCTTCCGAAATAGTTGCGCCGAGTTCTCGCGCTCGCCTGATGAGGAGTTGATCGAAGAGACTTCGTTTCACTGCGATTTCCGCTTCGTCGCCCCCGGGCAGATTCACGGCCAGGGTTCGCCCGCTCAGGCCAACAAACTCCACCCGATCCAGCACGCCATGCGGCAAGCTCCGAACGCGGCCCGCCAACCCGAGCCGCCGCAAAATTGGCCAGCACGCCGGGTTCAAACAATCGCCACAGACTTTTTCGCGCGGAAAAATTTCACGTTCGAGCAGCAGCGTGCGCAGGCCGGCGTTTGCGCAAAAAGCTGCGCAGCTCGACCCGGCTGGTCCGCCGCCCACGATCGCTACGTCGAACATGACGGACTATCTTCCAGGCGCGGCGGATGCAGAACGCATTTTTCACCGCGAGGTTCTGACGTAAAATCGTTTACCGCATGTCGTCTTCATCGCAAAAAGAAAAGCCGGACCTGACCCGGAAAGTGCATGAGGTGCCGCACAAGCCAGGCGTGTATTTGATGCGCGACCGGTTCAATCGGGTCATCTACGTGGGGAAAGCGCGCGATCTGCGGAAGCGCGTCGGTTCTTACTTCATGCCCTCGAAGCTGGCCCAGGCCGACATCAAAACGCGCGCGATGCTCGATGCGGTCTGGGACTTCGAAACCCACACGGTGCAGAGCGAGCCGGAGTCCCTCTTGCTCGAAGGCAAGCTGATCAAGGAGTACCGACCCCGCTACAACATTTCGTTTCGCGACGACAAACGCTTCCTCGTCGTCAAGGTGGATCCCACCGAAGAGTGGCCGCGCTTCCGTCTGGCGCGTTTCAAAAAAGATGACGGCGCCCGTTATTTCGGTCCGTACGCGCATGCCGGCGCGCTGCGGCAAACGCTCAACTTCATGCGCAAGAAATTTGGCGTGCTCACGTTCGGCCGCGGATCGCCGACCGAGCGCGAGCTGAAATCCGCGACCTACCAGGTGCCCACGCGGCTGAGCGAAATCAGCGCGGAGCTGTATCGCGAACGCGTGGGCCAGGCGTGTGATTTTCTGGAAGGGCATTCGCGCGAAATGATCACGGCCGTGGAAGACGAAATGCGCAAGGCAGCCGACAAGCTCGATTTCGAAAAGGCCGCCGAGCTGCGAAACATGCTGGACGATTTGCGCCGGACCACGAAACCGATGCGGCGATTCACCCGCCACAGTTTGCCGACCACGATCGATCCCGTGAGCGATGTGCAGGCGCTCGGTGATGCCTTGCAACTGACGCGTCTCCCTTCGGTGATGGAGTGCTTCGACATCTCGAATATTTCCACGACGCACGTCGTCGCCTCGATGGTTTGTTTTCGCAACGGTGTCCCGGACAAGGACAATTACCGGCGGTACCGGATCCGGACGGTGGCAGGGCAGGATGACTTCGCCAGCATGGCGGAGGTCGTCAGGCGGCGTTACTCACGCGTTTTACTTGAAGCGCGGGAATCAAACCCGGACGCAGCCGAATTCTCGCAGGAGAATCCGGCGGAAGCGCTCGATCGCGCGGCGTCCACTTTCGTCGCCGTTCGTCTGCCCGATCTGATCATTGTGGATGGAGGCAAGGGACAGCTTTCCTCGGCCTGCCGGGAGTTGCAGCGTCTCGGGCTTCACGAACTTCCCATCATCGGCCTCGCGAAAGAGTACGAAGAAATCTACCGGCCGGGACGCGCCCTGCCCCTCGTATTGCCGCCGGACTCGGGCGCGTTGCGTCTGCTCCAACGCATTCGGGATGAGGCCCATCGCTTCGCGAACACTTATCACCAGTTGCTGATGAAGAAACGGATAGGCGAAAGCATTCTCGACGATTGCCCCGGCGTGAGCCAGAATCGGAAGAATCTGCTGCTGCGCAAATTCGGTTCCGTCAATCGGCTCCGCAAAGCGACGGTGGAGCAGATCGCGGCGACAGAAGGCATCGGATCGAAATTAGCCGAGGACGTTCACCGCTTCCTCGAACGCCATTAGGCCGGCCTGCCCCGGCCCGCGAGGGACTCGACAGCCGCAACCGGCATTGCTAAATCTGGTCCGGCGAAGCAAGGCACGCTATGGCGCACGACATTTTCATTAGTCATTCCAGCAAGGACAAGACGGTTGCGGATGCGGTTTGTGCCACTTTCGAGGCTAATGGAATGCGTTGCTGGGTCGCCCCCCGCGACGTTCCACCCGGCGCGCCCTGGGGCGAGGCGATCGTCGATGCGATTCAGCAAAGCCGCGTGATGGTTCTGGTCTTCTCCGACAATGCGAATGCGTCTGGGCAAATTGCGCGCGAAGTGGAGTGCGCGGCGAGTCATGGTCTCACCATCGTGCCCATTCGAATGCAGGATGTGGCGCCCGCCCGGACCTTGCAGTTTTTTCTCTCTAACATTCACTGGCTCGATGCCCTTTCACCGCCGCTGGAACGGCGGTTGCAGGAGATCGCCGCAAAGATCAAACCGATCCTCGAACATGAAGGGGCGAAGGTCGCGCCGCCGACCGCGCCGCAACTTCAATCCAAGCCGGCGGCGTCGAATAAACCATGGTGGTTGGGGCTAACCGCGCTTCTCGTTTGCCTGGCAGCGGTCGCACTGATCTGGCGTCCATGGCTCCATCCTTCAAGACAGGCAGACTCTCCGTCGCCGCCGGCGAAAGGCCCCGCTCTTCCAGCCGCCGTCGTCGATCCGGCTTTGGTCGGGAGATGGTCTTACGTGACATCTTTATTAGACGCCGAAGTCCACGTGGAATTATCGATTGACGCGGCGGGCCGATACACTTTCCGCATCTTCCTGAAAGGGGAAGGCACGGTTCAACTCAAGGACGGGAAAGGCATCGTGACGGATAAGAAAAACGGCGCAGTCATCACGACCGCCTATGTTTTCCCCTCGGAAGATCGACTCAATTGGACGAGTCCCACGGCTGACCCGAGCGTGCGCATGACGCTTAATTACAAGCGGGCGGGAGGCAAAAAGTCGCCCGAAAATCCGCTCGTCGGAAGATGGCGCGCCAGCACTCTTTTTGCAGGTTTGATGTGGGATGCTGACTGGGACGTCCAACCGGATTCGTCCTTTCAATTCCTGTTCGAAAATCTGGACGAAGGCATGATGACGGCAACGCAGGGCGAATGGGAAGCCGTCTCAAAAATCGGCCGGCCTTCCGCGAAGGGCGTTTATCGCAACGTCACGCCGGACTCTTTTGAAATGAGCCACCCTGTTTTGCAAATGTTGAAATTCGACCGGGTGACCTCGGGCAATGGAAAGTAGATCTGCCGGCGCTCCGCTCTGCCTTAATTGGCCCGGGCGAAATCAATAAATCCGCGCTCGGGAATCGTGCCAATCAATCGCACGCGAACTTTTTCTCCGACATCGAGCCCGGCTTCGCCGCGAACAACGCGACCTTCAACCGGCGGATTAGTTACCCGGACATACGTTCCCTTGGGCGACACGCCGGTGACGAGCGCGTCGAAGGTCTCACCGATCCGTCCGCTCAAGAACGTAGCGGCCACGATCTTGCGCATGAGCCGTTCGATTTTTCGCGCGGCCTTCGCGCGATCGTTGCAACGGGCCACAATTTGTTCCAGCTCTTCGACCGAATACGGCGAAGGTGCGGCGGCGATGGCGGCTTTGAGAAGACGTTGCGTGACGAGATCGGGGTAACGCCGATTCGGCGCGGTGGCGTGCGTGTAATCGTGCACCGCCAAACCAAAATGGCCTTCGGTTTCCTTCCCTGGAGCGATGACGACGTATTCAGCGGCTCCGATCAGCTTCACGATCGCCAGTGAGAGATCGGCGAAATGTTCCGGATCGTCGCGCCGTCGCCGCGCGAGAAATTCCGCGAGCGCGACCGCATCCGGCGTTGCAGGCAACTGCGCGCCCTGCTCGGCGGCGAGCGCAACGATGCGAGGCCAGCGCTCCGGCGTGCGGACCACGCGTTGAATCGAAGAGAACCCGCGCGACTCCAGAAAGGTCGCGATGGCGGAGTTCGTGGCCACCATCAAATTTTCGATCAAATCGCGCGCGCGATTTTTTCTTTCCAGCTCCAGGCCCGCCACGTTTTGTCCCGCCATCACGGGCTGCGGCTCGATCGATTCAAATTCGAGCGCGCCCGCACGGATCCGTTCTTCATGGAATCTTTTTGCGGCCTCGAATTGCAGTTGCAGCTGCTCCGCAAGCCCGGGCGTATTTTCCACCAACTCCGGCGCCTTGCCTGTGTTCTCGAGCCACGCACCGGCGGAGTCGTAGTTGAGCTTTGCCCGGTTGCGGACGGTCGCGCCCGACACGGATGCGGCGCTGACTGCGCCTCGCGCATCGAGAGTGACATCGACGACCACCGCCTGACGGTCCTGATCTTGAAGCAGCGAAGTCATATCATTCGAGATGTCAGGCGGGAAAAGCGGAAAGGTCACAACGCCCAGATAAATCGACATGCCGTTCTGGGCGGCATGCAAATCAGCGGGCGAGCCTTTCGCGACCAGCGCATCCACATCGGCGATGCCAAGCAAGATGCGGATGTCGCCGTCGGGAAGGCGCTCGGCGAACTCAATCTGATCGAGATCGCGCGAAGTCGAGTTGTCGATCGACGACCAGAGCAATCCGCGGGAATCCGGTCCCGGTGGATTCGACCGGAGGCGAGCGGAAGCTTCTCTGATCGCGGGTAATTCCTGGAGGACCGCCTCGGGGAATTCAGGCGCAAAACCAGCTGCGACCATCGCCTGGCGCGCCAGCAAGGGAAGATCCGGGCCTCCGCGAGAAGTTCGATCGTTCATGCGTTTTTCCTGTCGGCCATTTGCACACCGCGCACAAGCGGTCTCCACGCGACGTATTTCCGCTTGTCGATCACGGCGTCCCCACCACAGTTGGCCTTGTGAATTTGCCTTGTGCATCTCTACTCCGGCTCGCGGGGCTGGTGGCGGCTGGATGGATGGCCGCCTCGCAGTGCCACGCGCAATCAGAAAGCCCTTCGCCGGCGCCGGGCGCAACGCCATTCGAGGAAACGATCGTTCCCACCTTCGAAACCCAGAAGCGCGCGCGAACCTACGTTCTCGATATCCCCGCCCCGCGAGGTCAGATCACGGATCGCAACGGCGCGCCGCTCGCCCAAAATCGCCTCAGTTACAATCTC
>JBEEHO010000302.1:0-4914 GCA_041167425.1 Verrucomicrobiota bacterium
CTCAAAGCCGACGCCTTCGACGCGCGCACTTCGTGGATCGCCTGCCTTCTTAGCGTGGATTTCTCTGCGACTGTGGGGTCCCTCGCCGTTCGGCGCGGCTCGGGATGACTCGCGTTATACAAAATTCCCGGACCCACTCACCCTTCGCGCGGCTTTAGCGTCTGCGTCTTGCGCGCGAGCTCAATGAACCCCGCGCGATAACCTGCGGTGTCCCGCCCCTTCCCTTCGAGCGCCCATTCGATCACAGCGCCGATCGTTCCTTTGCCTTTGAACTGCGAGTCGCGCAGAATCATCCCGAACTCCGCCACCGCCGCCGCAAATTTCAGATCGGCCGCCGCGTTCTCGAACTTCGAGCCGGTATCGACAAAGGAACGCTCGGTCAGCTCACTGGTGTCGCCGTCTGGTTTCTTGTGACGCAGTTTCACCGTCACCATTTCCTGAGACAACTTCGGATCCACCTGCGCCGTCGCCGGCGGAACCGCACCGGGCGCCTGATATTTCAGCGGATCGACCGGCGGCACACTGGCCGCGGGATCAGTGGCGCCCGTGCCGGCCGGCACCACTTCATAGAGCGCCGTGACCGTGTGCCCGGCGCCAATCTCGCCCGCATCCACTTTGTCATCCTTGAAATCCTCCTTCCGCAACATCCGCTTTTCATATCCGATCAACCGGTAGGAAGCGACGCGAGCTGGATTGAATTCCACCTGGATCTTTACGTCTTTCGCGATCGTCATCAGCGTCCCGTTTACCTGTTGCACGAGAACTTTGCGCGCTTCATCCAGTGAATCGAGATACGCGTAGTTCCCGTTACCCTTGTCGGCCAGTTTCTGCATGGTCGAATCCTTCAGGTTGTCCGTGCCGACGCCGAGCACGCTGAGAAAAACGCCGCTCTTCGCTTTCGTCTCGATCAGGCGGATGAGATCGCCCTGGTTCGTCACCCCGATGTTGAAATCGCCGTCGGTCGCGAGGATGACGCGGTTCACTCCACCCTTGATGAAATTTTCCGCTGCGACTTTGTAAGCCAGCTCGATCCCTTCGGCGCCGTTAGTCGAGCCGCCGGCTTTCAAATCCTCCAGGGCGCGCAAAATTGTTTCCTTGCGATCGCCAGTCGTGGATGGCAGTGCCAACCCGGAGCCGCCGGCATAAATCACGATCGCGACCCGGTCCTTTTCCGACAGTTTATCCACGAGCAGCCGCATCGCCTGTTTTATGAGCGGCAAACGTTCGGCCGGCGTCATCGAGCCGGAGACATCGAGGAGAAAAACGAGATTGCTGGCCGGGCGATTCTCCGTCGCGACTTCGCGCGCCTTCAAACCAATCCGCAACAGCCGATGACTCGAATCCCAGGGGCAGGCGGTCGCGTCGAGATCGATCGAGAACGGCTTGTCCGCTTCGGGTTCGCGATAATCGTAGATAAAATAATTAATCATTTCTTCCACGCGCACCGCATCCTTGGGCGGGAGCGACCCCGAGTTGATGAAACGCCGGACGTTCGAATACGAAGCGGTGTCCACGTCGATGGAGAAGGTTGAGAGCGGATTGGTCGCCGCAGCGAGAAATGGATTTTCCGAGACATGATCGTACGTCGCCGTATCGAAATCCTGCCGGTATCGCGACGGCAGCTCAGGTTCGGCGAGTCTTCCCGTCGCTGATGGCACGGGAACGAACGATGGCGCGGAACCGGCATGTTTCCCCGCGGCGGCAAAGCTGCGCTGCTTCATCGGCCCGCTCATGCGCCCGTCGGAAGAACGCTGTTTTTCCTCGAGAAATTCCGGGACGGAATTCGGCGGCGGAGGCGGCGGTTGCAGAGCCAGTAAATCCTGTGGCGCAGGCGGGTTGGCGTTTTCAATCGGTGACTCTTCCACCGCTTCTATAATGGTCGATTCCTCGTTACCCGGAGTGTCGTGCTTGCTGGCGTGCGTCTGCCTAGCGACCGTCCCGATTTCCCGTCGGATCGTCCCCACTGCCACCACGCCGAGCACAGCAAAGATCGCCAGCGCCGCGGCCAGGGAACTCCATTGCGTGGAAGACCAGAGCCGCCGCTGTTCCTCCATCCGAATGATGTAGGCGGAACGCTTCGGCGGCAGATTTTGTTCGGCCGAATATTCCGATTTCAACAGCCGGGCGAATTGTTGCGTTTCGGCCACAAACGTCTGCGCCTCGGGAGAGGAAGCGACCGCTTGTGCCATCGCGGCGTGGTCTGTCGGGGAAAGTTCGCCCAGGGCAAACGCCGTCAGGTTGGGATCATCGAGGTTTATTTTCATGAAACAATGCGAGGGGTGAACGCAATAAAATCTCTGGATGCGTGGCCGTAGCGATGCCGCAGAGTTTTCAAGGCGTTGTGGATCATCACGCCGACGTTGCTGACGGATAGCTCCGTGATTTCGCTGATTTCCTGGTAGCTGAGGTCGTTTTGAAATTTGAGCTGAAGGACTTCCTGCTGCCGCGGCGGGAGCGTGCCCAGAATGCGGAGCAGGAAACCGCTCGCCTCTTTGGCCTCGAGCTTTTCGGAAGGCGCGGTCTGATCGCTCTCGCGCGCCTCGAGCAACTCCTGGTCGAGGTAGGTAATTCGCTTTTCCTTTCGGCAAATATTGAGCGCGCCATTCCGGCAGACGGTGAAGAGCCATTTCGCCGGCGCATGATCCAGTTCCGCGCGTTTTTCATTTTGGAGTTTAAGAAAAGTTTCCTGCACCACGTCGCGAGCACGGTCGCTATCGCCGAGGATCCGCGTCGCATATTGCAAGAGGGGCCGTTCAAAGCGCTTCATCAGCGCGTCCATCTCCTGGCCCTCAACCTTTTCCGCCTCGACTTGGACGCTGTGCATTTGTTCTCACCAAGTCTAACGCGCGAGCCCGACGAAAATTACAGGATATTTGCGGACTGGTTGTAGCCAGGGCCCTGCAGGCCGTTCCGAAACGCCCCACAGGGACGTGGCTACAAGCAGCGCGGTCCATCTGATTTCCATTGCCAAGACGCGCAAGAGTTTCAGATTGCCGGTTCGATGGAATTGAAACGCTACCTCGTCAGCCGGCAGAAAGAGGTGGACCGCGCCCTCGATCGTTTTCTGCCCAAAGAATCGACGCCCCCCGCCACGATTCACCAGGCGATGCGATACAGCTTGTTTGCCGGCGGGAAGCGCCTGCGACCGATCCTCTGTCTCGCCGCAGCTGAAGCGTGCGGCGGCAAAATCAGCGCGGCCCTGCCCCTGGCCTGCGCCGTGGAATGCATCCACACCTATTCGCTCGTTCATGACGATCTCCCGAGCATGGACAACGACGATCTCCGTCGCGGCCGTGCGACCTGCCACAAAGTTTTCGGAGACGGCATCGCCATTCTCGCCGGCGACGCGCTGCTGACGATCGCCTTCGAGATTGCGGCTCACGTTAAGAACACGAAGCGCTACGACCTTCGCGAAATCTTTTGTGAAATCGCCACCGCGGCTGGCAGCCAGAAACTGATCGCCGGTCAGGTCGCGGATCTAGAAGCCGAGGGCCGCCGCATCAACCGCGCGCAATTGCGTTACATCCATGAAAACAAAACCGCGGCGCTGCTGACTGCTTCCGTCCGTTTGGGTGCGATGGCAGCAAACGCCCGCGAGAAGCAACTGGCCGCAATCACAGCCTTCGGTCGCGCGCTCGGCCTGGCCTTTCAGGTGATCGACGACATCCTCGACGTCACGCAAACTTCGGAGAAGCTCGGGAAGAGCGCCGGCAAAGACGTCGCCGCGAAAAAAGCGACTTATCCCGCAGTCATTGGGCTCGAAAAATCTCGCGCCGAAGCGCGGCGGCTGACTTCGAAAGCGCACAGCGCGCTCAAATCCCTCGGCGAAAACGCCGCTGTCCTGCGCGCCCTTGCCGATTATTTATTGCAGCGCGAATACTAGAACTCGGGGTAGCGCACGCGTCTCGCGTGGTGGCGAAGCCGTCTCGGGTTCGCGAACTTTTTCGAAGTCTGTTTCGGCCGGAGGCCGAAACCAGCACGCGAGACGCGTGCGCTCCCAGACTTTACACCAACGCCAGATTCGGATCGATCTCCTGTGCCAGCTCGGAGGAAAAGCCCGCCCTCAGCCGAAGAGATGCGGCAAATGCGATCATCGCGGCGTTGTCAGTGCAGAGTTCAGGCACGGCCGTGAGAAGCTTCATTCCGGCAGAGGCGCACGCCTCACTCATCAGATCGCGCAAGGCATGATTGCAACTCACTCCACCGCTTACCGTCACCAGTTTCGCACCGCCTGCGCGCGCCGCGCGCACTGTCTTCTTCACCAGCACTTCCACGACCGCGCGCTGGAAAGAGGCGCAGAGATCGTCGCGCGTGTCATCGGTAATATTCGTCAGTTTCGCGAGCTGATATCGCACCGCGGTTTTCAACCCGCTGAAGCTGAAATTGTGGTCGCCGGATTCGAGCATGCCCCGCGGAAAATCGAAACGGGTGGCGTCACCCGCCAACGCCCGCCGTTCGATCTCCGGGCCACCCGGATATCCGAGCCCGAGCATCTTTGCGACCTTGTCGAATGCTTCGCCCGCGGCGTCATCCACGGTTCGTCCCAGAAGGCGGTATTCGTTCAGGCCGCGCACTTCGACCAGCAAAGTGTGCCCGCCGCTCGCGATCAGCGAAACATTCGGCGCGATCGCAAAATTACCGGTAAAAAATGGCGAAAGGAGATGGCCTTCGAGATGATTGATCGCGAGGTACGGCTTCGCGTAACCGAGCGCGAGACCTTTCGCGATGGACGCTCCGACCATGAGCGAACTGGCGAGACCGGGTCCAGCGGTGGCGGCAAATGCGTCCATTTCCTCGAGCGCGATACCCGCTTTTTCCACCGCACTCTCCAGAAGACGCGGCGCATGGAGAAGGTGATTGCGCGAAGCCACCTCAGGGACAACCCCGCCATAGGCCTCATGCTCCCGCTGCGAC
>JBEEHO010000303.1:0-3091 GCA_041167425.1 Verrucomicrobiota bacterium
GAAAGAGCGACGGGGTCGACCAGATGAGAACAGTGGCGAAGATGGCGGCATAGGCGCTGGAAAATGTTTCGCGCCCCGGTTCCGTTATTTTCTGGCGTTGTTCCATGCGTCCTCGATTCGAAAGAAAGCAGCGCTGGCTTGCAATCGATTAACGTCTCCATCTAATAGGCGGACGAACATGAACAATTACAAAATAGGAACGGTTGTCAGTCTCGCGCTCGCGCTCGCGGCCTTTCCGAGTGGCGTTGTGTCTGCGAAAAAACACGCTCCTCGCAGCGAGCCCGCGGCCGCCGCAAATGTCCCAGGGCCGAACAACAGTGATCCGGGCGGGCATTCCGCGCGCGGTTTCGAAGCCGCCAAGAAACGCGATTACGAAAAGGCCATTGCCGAGTTTAGCGAGGCGATCAAGGCCCAGCCAGGGGACACGAAAAATTATTTCAATCGCGGAACGGCCTATCGCGGCGCGAACAAACTGAATGAAGCGCTGGCGGACTTTGCGAAAGCGATCGAGCTCGCCCCGCAGAATGTCGCCGCTTACCTCGGTCACGGCGAAGTGCTTCTCGCGCAAAAACAACCGGACGCGGCGCTGGCGGATTTCGATAAGGCTCTCCAAATCGCACCCAACGATCCCAACGCGCGGCGCTTTCGCGGCTTTGTTTTGATTTCGAAATCGGAATGGCAGAAGGCGATCGATGATTACGCAGTCGTGATCCAACGAGTGCCGGAAGACGGCGGCGCCTACGAACGTCGGGCATTCGCCTACCGGAACCTGAAAAAATACAAGGAGGCTCTCGCCGATTACAACAAGGCGATCACGCTGGACCCGAAGGATCCGGAGGGATATCGGCACCGGGCCCTGGCTCACACCATGGCCGGCGACAGCCAGGGCGCCGCAGCGGACTTCCGCGCCATTTTGAAGATCAAGCCGGATGACGCGGACGCGCAGAGCCGGCTGAAAGCGCTGGAGACGCGCGCGAATTCTCCAGCTCCGCCGAGTCCGCCAGCTCCGGCGAATCCGCCGGCTCCGGCCGTGCCACCACCGGCGCAAACGTCGCCCGCGGGATCGCCGCGACCCCACTAACGCATGTTGGAGCCTGTGGACGAGGAGGCGATTAAGCTTCCAGTCCAATGGCGGATTGGCCTAAATAAACATCCCCGCACCGCATCTCAGCCGAAGGATCAATATGAACAATGCGAAGAAGTTTTTGAGCGGACTCGTCGCCGGTCTGCTCATTCTCGGAACTACGACTGCCCTGAATGCCGCCAGCCAGGAAGCGGCGGCGCACGGCAACAAAGGCAAGGAGCTGGCGCAGGCGCTCAAGTATGACGAAGCCATCGCCGAGTACACCAAGGCGATCGAAATCAGTCCCAAAGAGTCGCTGTTCTATCTCGATCGCGGGCTGGTCTATCGCCAGGCCACGAAAATCCCGGAAGCGATGGCTGATTTCACGAAAGTGATTGAGCTGCAGCCCGCGAGTGACAGCGGATATTTCGAGCGCGGGCGAACGGAGCTGGGACAGAACCAATTCGATACGGCGCTGACGGACCTGAACAAGGCGATCGAGCTGAATCCGAAAAATACCCTCGCGTATGAGCGCCGCGGGTTGGTCTACCACAACCTGAGAAAATGGGATGAGGCCATTGCCGATTACACCGTTGCGATCACGAAAGATCCGAACAACATCATGGCCCTGCGCAAACGCGCGGACACGTACGTGGCGATGGCTCAATTCCAAAAGGCGCTGCCCGATTTGGAGGCCGCGATAAAAATAAAGCCGGACGATCCGGACATCCTGCAGAACTTGCAATTCGTCCAGGCCAAGGCCGCGCCGCCCCGGGTCGCGACCGCGCCGGTGGCCGCTCCCGCGGCGACGCCGGTTCCCCCACAAGGCATGAGCATGCCGATGAAAATCGGGATCGGCGGCGGCGGGCTCATTCTGATCGTGATCGTCGTGATGATGCTGGCCCGCCGGAAGAGCTGAAGTTATTTTCCATCGGTGTGAGGACATGCGAGCGCCGGTGCGCCTCGAGAAGAAATTTCTTTGACACCCGGGAGCGCGCTGTTAGCTTGCCGACGCTTTTTCGGAGAACGAGACGAGGTCCCATGGTCGTTCAAAACGGAAGTTTGACGACTCTGGGACTTTTACTTCTCAACGAAGGAGCAACCGGTTTGTCGTTAGGCTCCGTTTTGGAGATTCACGGCGAGCAATTTAATGATACGCAGCGGCCCATGTAGCTCAGTTGGTAGAGCACGTCCTTGGTAAGGACGAGGTCACCGGTTCAATCCCGGTCATGGGCTCCAGAAGCGGGCTCGCGACCGGCAGTAACAACCCAAAAAGACGCAGTTAGTTTCAAACGAGGAAAATCGAGATGGCTAAGGACAAATTCGAACGCAATAAGCCGCACGTTAACGTCGGCACGATCGGTCACGTTGACCACGGCAAGACCACACTCACCGCCGCGATCACCAGCGTGCTCGCCAAAAAGGGTTTCGCGGAAGCGCGCGCGTACGATTCGATCGACGCCGCTCCTGAAGAAAAAGAGCGCGGCATCACGATCTCGACCGCGCACGTGGAATATCAGAGCGAAAAGCGCCATTACGCGCACGTCGATTGCCCGGGCCACGCCGATTATGTGAAGAACATGATCACCGGCGCCGCGCAAATGGACGGGGCGATCCTGGTCGTTTCCGCCGCCGACGGTCCGATGCCGCAAACCCGTGAGCATATCCTGCTCGCGCGCCAGGTCGGTGTGCCTTCGGTCGTCGTCTTCCTGAACAAGGTCGACATGGTGGACGATCCGGAGTTGCTCGATCTGGTCGAAATGGAAGTGCGCGATTTGCTCACGCAATATGAATTTCCCGGTGACAAAATCCCCATCGTCAAAGGCAGCGCACTGAAGGCGCTGAATGGCGACGCCGAAGCGGAAGCGCAGATTCTGGCGCTGGTGGCGGCGGTGGATGATTACATCCCCGTCCCGGATCGCCCGGTCGATCTGCCGTTCCTCATGCCGGTGGAAGACGTGTTTAACATTGAAGGCCGCGGCACCGTCGCGACCGGTCGTGTCGAGCGTGGCATCCTCAAGAAAATGG
>JBEEHO010000304.1:0-4942 GCA_041167425.1 Verrucomicrobiota bacterium
ACTGGCCAGATCGGACACGATCACCACGTCGCGCAAGAGGTTCCGAACGATTGGCGCCAATGCCGCGGGGGCGTCGACTTTTTCGATCGCCCAGGCCAGAGCACCTTCCGGCAAACTCGACGGCGGACTATTCGACAAATTCACCGACCACTCCGGTATCGCCAGGGCCGCTTGTCCTGATTTGTTTTCCGTCAGTGTTTGGAAAATTTCGGCGGCCAGTTCGGTGTTGTGCAGAACGACAGCGTGCATGGCCCGGCCGAAGGCGGCTTCGAGCGCGGGAACGAATTCGCGATCCACATTCAAATTAGCCACGAGCGCGCCCGCGATCGCGGGCCGAATGCGATCCGGCTCGTTCAATCCCTTCAACACCGCTTGCGAACCCTTCTCCAGTCCTTCGCCCTCTTCCGTCATCTGACGCAAAACTTCCAGGCGCGCCTGTTTTTCGGCAATCACTCGATCGACCCGGCCGATCTCCTTTTCCGCGTGGACGAGTGTCGCCTGATGCTGCTGTTGCTGCTGCTCCGATTCGCGCAAAGTTTGTTGCAGTTTTTCCGTCGTCTGCCGCTCGGTTTCCATCGAGGCCTGCGCGTGAGCGAGATCTGCGCGCACCACCTCCACGTGATGAGTTTCTTCGCCGATCACGCGTCCCAGCTCGGAGATTCGCGACGCAGTCGCGTCGCGTCGCGCAGTGATGCCGGTCAAATCATTTTGCACCGCGGTGATTCTGCCTTCGAATTTTGAAAGCGAGAGATGAAGGGACTGGAGTTCGTCCTCCCGCTGCACGCGCTCGGCCCGTGCGGCCCGCAACGTTTCCGTGAGCTGTTCGACTTCGTTTTCTTTCGTCTCGAGAAGTTGATTTGTTTTGGCGATGAGCGCGTCCGCCTCGTGAATCTGCGTCTCCTGCTCGGTCCGCTTTGTTTCGGCCGCCGCGATGTCGCTTTCGTAGCGCTCGATTAATTCGCCGAGCTCCTGGGCGCGTTGCCGGTTAAAATCGATCCGATTGCGCAGCCCGGCCATTTCGCTTTGCAATCGTTGCACTTCCGCGCGGGCGTCGCCGATCCGGCCGTCGATTTCGTCCAGATCATGCCGCTTCGCGGCGAGCTCGTTTTCGCTCGCCTCGATTTTCGCGTGAGCATTTTGTTCCGCCTTTTCGAGGCGCGCCACTTCCGCGCGTCCCTCTTCGGCTTCGGATTGAAGTTCATTCAGCTGCCGGTGCGAATGATGGGTGTCGAGCACCTGAAGATCGGCCAGCAAGATCTGGTAGCGCCGCGCTTTTCCCGCCTGCCGCTGAAGCGAACCAATCTGGCGTTTTACTTCCTTAATGATGTCGCCAATGCGCAGGAGATTCGCTTCGGTCGCCTCCAGCTTCCGGAGCGCCTCGCGTTTTTGGGTTTTGTATTTGGTAATGCCGGCGGCTTCTTCGAAAACGGCGCGGCGATCTTCCGGACGCGAGCTGAGAATCAAATCGATTTTGCCCTGCTCCATGATCGAGTAGGCGCTGCGTCCCACACCGGTGTCGGCGAAGAGGCTTTGGATGTCGCGCAAACGGCAGGGCGTTTTGTTCAGCAAGTATTCGGAATTCCCGTCGCGATAAACACGCCGGGTCACGCGCACATCGTGCCAGTCCACGCCGAGCTCGCTCGCGCAATTCGTGAACGTCAGCGAAACTTCGCCGAAGCCCACCGGCTTGCGGGTTTCGGTTCCGTTGAAAATAACGTCCGCCATTTCGCCGCCGCGCAGAGCTTTGGCCGACTGCTCGCCGAGGACCCAGCGAACGGCATCGAGCACGTTGGATTTTCCGCAGCCGTTCGGCCCGACGATGGCAGTGACTCCTTCGTGGAATTCGAAAATGGTTTTATCGGCGAACGATTTGAAGCCGATGAGTTCGAGCGATTGAAGATGCATGAGATGGGCGTAGCGGCCCGTTCCGGTCAATAAGATGCAATCCATCCCTGGTGACAAGGAAATAATACCATTGGAAGCGGCCCGCGCCGCCGGACGGCACCATATCTTGGGGCTGGATCAGTTTCTGGTCGTTTCTCGTCTGGCGGCTTTCCGCAACGCGAACAAAGCGGAAGCGATCACCAGGACGAGCGCGGCTACGCCAAATTCCGCGAGTGTCGCATGCGACAAAATCCAAAGAACGATCGCGACCGCGAGTAACGGCACGATTTTCTCTCCCGGGATCGAGAAAGGCTCACCGTCCGAGCGGACGTCCCGGCGAATCAACTGAAACGCAGCCGCGCAGCAAAAAAGGTAGAGCAGTAACGCCGCGATATTCGAAAGGATGGCGAGATACTGGAAGGTGCTGCTGACCGATAAAGCGCAAGCGATGATCGCGTGCACGACGATTGCGATGTGCGGGGTGCGGAAGCGGGAATGCACCGCCGCCATTTTTGCCGGCAAGACTCCATTTCGCCCGAACGCGTAAAGGGTCCGCGGCGAACCGAGAATATCGCCGCTCACATATCCGAAGGCGGAAATAACCGTGCCCACGAGGATAATTGTCCGTCCCGCGTTCCCCAGAAAACGAGACGCTGCTTCCGCCAGAGGCGCATCCACGAACTTCGACAGCTCGGCTCCCAGCACTCCCTGGGCGACGAGTTGGATCGCCATGTAAAGCGCGGTTGTAATCGCGAGAGCGCAAAAGATCGATCGCGGCACGGTGCGCGCGGGATTCTTCACTTCGCCGCTGGGCACAAGGGCGAGCTCGACTCCCATGAAAGCAAAAATCAAAAGCAAAACTGTCTTGCCGATGGCGTCGCTCCCCGGCCAGATCGACCATCCAAGCGCCGCGGGTTTGATGAAGAAAACCCCGACGCCAATGAAAAGAAGCAGCGGCAGCAGTTTTGCGATCGTCATCGCTGTCACGGTCCCGGCGCCGGCACGCACGCCGCGAATGTTGATGAGGGCCAGTCCGGAAAAAATCAGGACAAGCAAAAGGAACCGCCCAAAGCCGCCTTGCGCCCAAGGGAAAATCACCGCGACCGAAGCGGCGATGGCACTGGCCACACCGGCGACGGCAAGCACGTTGGTCAACCAAAGCAAAACGCCCGCGAGGAAACCAACATACGATCCGAACGCCACTTCGACATAAGCGTAAAGACCGCCCGTGAGCGAAACGCGACTGCCAGCGATGGCGAACGAAGTCACGATCAGGGCCATGGCCACGGCGCAGATAACGAAGGCAATCGGTGCGGCTGAACCCAGCCCGGCAGCGACGGTCGCGGGCAGAACGAAAATCCCCGCGCCGATCGTCGCGTTGACGATGCTGGAGGTCAGCGTGGGCACGCCCAGCGCGCGGATCAATTTCGCGTCAGGATTATGCGCGGAAATTTTGTCCATGGTCGTTCAGGCTCTGTCAGCGCGAACGGCGAAGCAACGCGCAATTCTGAGGCGAAATCAAAAAAGTTGGTATAACATCTCCGGCATGCGCCCCAGCCATCTCGAAGATTACTATTCTTTACTGCGGTTCCCGAGTGTTTCCACCGACGCCGCGTATGCCGCGAAGGTCGCGGAATGCGCACACTGGCTCGTGAAGAAATTGAGCGCCATCGGCCTCGAGACGAAGCTCGTGCCAACACCGGGCCATCCGGTGGTATGGGCGAAAAACAAACATCAACCGGGACGGCGCACGGTGATGATCTACGGGCATTACGATGTGCAGCCGCCCGATCCGCTCGACTTGTGGGAATCGCCGCCCTTCGAGCCGGTCTTGAAGGATGGCTACGTTTTCGCGCGCGGCGCCACCGATAACAAAGGGCAGATTCTCTCGCACATTCTCGGAGTGCAGGAGGCTCTCGAGAAAGATGGCGATCTCCCGGTCAACCTGCATTTCGTGATCGAGGGAGAGGAAGAGATCGGCAGCGGAAATCTCGGAACGTTTCTTTCGGAGAACAAGGAAGCGTTGCGTTGCGACGTCGCCGTTGTCTCCGACACCGGGATGGTGAAACGCGGGGTGCCGACCTTGAGTTATGGTTTGCGCGGTGTCACCGCGCTCGAAGTGAAGGTGACCAGCGCGAAGATGGATTTGCACTCGGGCGTTTTCGGCGGTTCGGTGGCAAATCCGGTCACGGCTCTCGCGCGATTGCTCGCGACGTTGCACGACGACAAAGGACACGTCGCGATCGAGGGTTTTTACGACAAAGTGAAACCGCTGGAAGATTGGGAACGAAAAGCCTGGCGCGAGTTGCCCCTCGATGGCGACGAGGAAATTCTGAAGGAAACCGGCGCGCCCGCTCTTTTTGGCGAGGAAGGTTACACCACGCTGGAACGGCTTTGGGGACGGCCGACGGCAGAGATCAATGGCATCGGCGGAGGTTACCAGGGGGTTGGAACCAAGACCGTGATTGCGAGCCATGCGATGGCCAAGCTCACTTTCAGGCTCGTGCCGAACCAGCAGGGCGACGAGATTCTGGACCTGGCCACGCGACATCTGGAAAAGCATTTGCCTCCCGGAGTGACGATGGAAATCACGCGGGGCCACAGTGGCCCGTGGTATCTGACCGATCCGCATTCTCCCGTTGGAGAAGCGGCGCAACGCGCGTTGCACGAGGCGTTCGGCAAAGATCCGGCGCTCATCCGCGAAGGCGGCAGCATTCCCATCGTTTCGCAATTCCGCACCATTCTCGGAGTGGAAACGCTGCTGCTCGGTCTGGCGCTGCCGGATTGCCGTGCGCATTCGCCTAACGAGAACTTCCCGCTCGAGAACATGGAAGCGGGCATTCGCCTGAACAAAGCAGTCCTGGCCGAGCTGGCTAAGGGGTAGACGGTCGCACAGCACCGGCGCGCCAACTTGCCGGTCATCCCGGGCCGCGCAGACGGCGAGGGACCTCACACTCGCTGATCGATTTCCGAGCAGCCGGCGACAGTCCCACGCGGTTCACTGGTGGAACGTTTCCTCTATACGCTAGTCTCAAACTTTAGGGTGAGGTCCCACGCC
>JBEEHO010000305.1:0-11118 GCA_041167425.1 Verrucomicrobiota bacterium
TGCGAGTGATCGACCTCATGCTTTCGAGAAACTTTCTGGCCCAATAAATAAATCACTAATTCGTTAACTCGCTAATAAACTTCACGGTATCGTCAGCGTTTGCCCGGCTTTCAGCTTCCCCGGATCGTCCACCACGCTTCGATTGGCGTCGCGAATCTTTTTCCAGCGGCCCGAGGATTTGTAAAACTTTCGCGAAATCGAAGCGAGCGTATCGCCCTCTCGCACGACATAGGTGCGCGATTTCTTGCTGGCACTTTCAGTTTTCCCATCCGGGCTTTTGTTCGCCGGCGCTTTTTCGGTCGTGGCGTGAAGACGGGAGCGCTGATCTTCCACCTCCTTGCGCAAAGTCAGGTTCTCATTTTTTAACCGGGCCGCTTCCGCGCGGCTGACCACCGAGTCGCCGGACAAACTCGTCCCGAGTTCGAGCTCGTCCTTCTTCATGAAATTTTTCACTTCGCTCGCGCGCGGACCGGTGGGCGCGAGCGTGAGATAACGTTTGAAATGATGGAGGGCATGCAGCGGGTCGTGCATCTTATCGTCATAAAGAAGCGCCAGCCGGTAATGGATGTCGGCCGATTTCGCGGAGCCATCGAGCGCGCTTTCGTAGAGCGTTATTGCACGGAGATAATTGCCGTCGGCTGTTTTCGATTCGGCATCCTTAATGACCTGGGTGCTGTGAGGCGTGATCATCCGGTCGCAGCCGCCAGAGCAGAGGGCAAGGCCGAGGCTAATGCCAGCCACGAAGATTTTCTGCAGACGCACGTCTAAAAGCATAGAATCGCTACCTCTCGCATGAACACCGACCCGATCATAACGCCTCTTCGTTACTCAAAAGGCAGGCGCGTGTTCGCTCCGCGGCTTCAATATTTTTTCGTCGCCGCATTTCTGGCTGCCGCCCCGGCGCGGGCGAATGAACTGCGGCCGGGAAACACATACGCGCTCACCATTACCGACGTGGATCGTCAGCAACTTTCCACATCGGATGGCCACGTCACCATCATCACGGTCGTGACGAGGAAGGACGAGCAAAAAGCGCAACAGGTGGGCGATCGCGTGCCGCACGTTTATCTGGGCGATCCGAAGTATCGGCTGATCACGATGGTGAACTTTCAGCAGAAGATTTTCTCGGCGTTTCGCGGGATGACCATGGTGATCATCCGCAACCGGTTGGACGCGGAAGCGAAAGACCTCCAGAAAATTTACACGGCCAGGCATCTCACCCGCAATCCGCGCTCCGATATTTTTGTGGTGGCGGATTTCGACGGCAACGCCGTCTCGCAGCTGGGCATAGCCCCGAGTTCATCAGAATTCGCGGTGTTCGTTTTCGATGGCCGCGGACGGCTTGTGCGGCGGTGGAATGACGTGCCGAGCGTGGATGCTCTATCAGCCGCGTTAAGCGAAGCGCGGTAGCACGAGCGCCTAATATCTCGGCACGGCCGGATCCACTTCGCTCGACCAGGCCTCGATCCCGCCATCGAGATTGTAAACATGTTCGAACCCCGCCTGCTTCAACAGCCAGGCTCCGTGCTCGCTGCGCACGCCGCTGTGACATTGAACAATCACGATTCCTTCACGCGGAATTTCCGTCAGGCGCTCTTCCAGTTCGCCCAGTGGGATCAACTTCGCGCCCTCGATTTTCGCGACCTCGAACTCCCACGGCTCCCGCACGTCGATCAGCGTCAGCGCTTCGCGCGCTTCCATTTTTTGTTTCAGCTCCTGAACTGAAACCGATGGAGCGGCGCCGTCCGAGTCGACGCTCTCGCTGGCCATTTGTCCGCCGCAGAACTGCTCGTAATCAATCGGCGCCAGGATGCTCGGATTTTCCCCGCAAACGGGGCACTCGGGATCGCGCCGCAATTGAAATTCGCGAAATTTCATTTTGAGCGCATCGAAATGGAGCAGGCGGCCGATGAGCGTTTCGCCCGCGCCGATAATGAGTTTGAGCGCCTCGGTCGTTTGCGCCAGTCCGATGATTCCCGGCAAAACGCCGAGCACGCCGGCTTCGGCGCAACTGGTAGCGGCGCCCGGCGGAGGCGGTTCCGGAAAGAGGCAGCGGTAACAGGGCCCGCCCAAATGCGGCGCGAAGACGCTGGCCTGCCCCTCGAAGCGAAAAACCGAACCGTAGATGTTCGGCTTGCGCGCGAAAACGCAAACGTCGTTCGACAAATAACGCGTCGGAAAGTTGTCCGATCCATCAATGATCAAGTCGTAGAGCGCGATAATCTCCTGCGCGTTTTCGCTGGTGAAACGGCAGTCGTGCAAGACAACTTCAACGTGCGGGTTCGCGTCGTGGATCCGGGCCCGCGCGGCCTCCGATTTTTTTGTTCCGACATCGTCCGTGGCGTAAAGAACCTGGCGCTGCAGATTGGAGAGGTCGACTCGATCGAAATCGACCAGCCCGATCGCGCCCACGCCCGCGGCCGCGAGATAAAGCGCGGCGGGCGATCCGAGCCCGCCCGCGCCGAGGCACAAAACGCGTGCGGCCTTAATCCGTCGCTGTCCCTCGGGACCGACCTCCGGCAAAAGAAGATGGCGCGAGTAGCGGCCCAGTTCGCCGGGGGCGAGCGTGATCTGCGAAAGCCGCTCCTCGCCGATAATGCTTTCGCTCATGTCTTCATCATCGCACCAAACTCCAATCGATGCCTACGATGCGATCGCCCTCGAAGCGTCTGAGCGATTTCGGGAACGCGAGATACCTCGCCGCTTTCTTCGCGTGGAAACCGACCACGCCAAAGTCGGTGCCCGTCTCGCTGGACCTGACAGTCATGACGCGGTTATTCTTAATCAGCGATTGAAAGGGCCGGTCCGTTTTCGGTTTTTGCCACAACGTATAGACCTCCGGCTGGCCGCATTTTTCGACCACCACGCGAAAGCGTGACGTCTTCACGTTCAGCAATTTCATTCGAGCAATTTGCGTCGGGCGGGGCCAGGGAAAAAAAGTCCGCCAGAGAACTACGGCAAAAAGGATCAGACTACCGTTGCTGCATTCCTGCTCTGGCGGGGTTCGTAAGCCCTCAGTCCATAGCCCCTGACGGAGACGAACTGTTCGCGAAAGATCCCCTCCGCGCAACGGCCTTTTACGGTGGCCGCGTTGACAGCAACGAACACTTTTGTTTGGATCGCGGCGTGAAATATTTTCTCGCCTGCGCGGTTTCTCTCGTCTGCGCGGGATGCGACACGCTGGAAAATCGGCGCGACCTTTATAATCCCGATACCTATTTTTACCGCCACCAGCCGGTCACTACCACCGTGCGCCAGAGCACGACAACGACTACGACTTCGCCAGTGGAATTTCGCCCGCACGCGGGCGGGGATTAAGCGCGCTCAGGCAAACGGCATGTTCGATTTGATTCGATACGTGTCCGTCTTGTCGACTTCCTTCGATTTGGCCATGTGCCGCTTGCGCTTCGCGCTCTTCGAAGAGAGCAGATGCCTCCGCGACGCGTGTTGACGCATCACTTTACCCGTTCCGGTGATTTTGAACCGCTTCGAGACTGCCTTGCGGGTTTTGTTGCGGGCGATCGCTTTGGGCATAAGGCGCGGAAGATAGCGGCAGTTTCGCCTCGTGACAACCGCTTTTGACTTCAGCGGGTGTGGCCTTTCGCCCGTAGCCGCTGCCGCTGTAGCCGCCGCCCTGTGGGCGGCGTGATCGAGACGTTCCAGATAAACCCGCTCCCTCGCAAGAATCAATCGCATCCCCTCACGCTTCGCCTGGCGAAGCGGCTACAGTCGATCAAAGAACAAAATGCTCGCTTCCAATTCCTAACATAGGAAATTGCGCGCATGGAAAACGCCCCGGATCCAAAACCGCATGTGGTCATTGTCGGCGCCGGCTTCGGTGGACTGGAGGCGGCGAAAAAACTGGGCCGGGAAGCGGTGCGGCTGACGGTGCTCGATCGGACCAATCATCATCTTTTCCAGCCGCTTCTTTATGAGGTCGCGACGGCGGCCCTTTCCCCGGCGGATATTGCCGCGCCGGTCCGGGGCATCCTGAGCAAGTTCGCGAATACCGACGTGCTTCTGGCGGAAGTGAAATCGGTCAACGTCGCGGCGAAGACGCTGAACATCGGCGACCAGGAAATCAGCTACGATTATCTCATCCTCGCGACCGGCTCGCGGCATTCTTATTTCGGACACGACGAATGGGAAAAACTCGCGCCCGGATTAAAGAGTCTGGAAGACGCCGTGGAGATCCGGCGGCGGCTGCTCCTCGCCTTCGAGTACGCGGAGAAGGTGACGGACCCGGCAGTGAAGTCCGCGGCGATGACTTTTGTCATCATCGGCGGTGGTCCCACCGGAGTGGAGATGGCTGGGGCCATCGCGGAGATTGCGCGTTTCACCCTGGCCCGGGATTTCCGGCACATCGATCCGTCACAGGCGAGAGTGCTGCTGGTGGAAGGCGACGAACGCGTTCTTTCCGGATTCCCCGAGGACCTGTCCGCGAGCGCGATGAAGCAGTTGAAAGAGCTGGGAATCGAAGTGCGCACAGGCGTTCACGCAAAAAACCTGACGGATGCGGGACTCGAGGTGGGTGACGAATTCATTCCGTGTCGCGTAAAAATTTGGGCCGCGGGCAACACTGCTTCATTTGTCGGAAAAACCATGGGCGTTCCAGTGGACAAGTCGGGTCGCGTCATCGTGAACGAAGACCTGACCATTCCCGATCATCGCGAAGTGCAGGTCATCGGCGATCTGGCAAACTTCACCCATCAGACGGGGCAGCCGCTGCCGGGCGTCTCGCCCGTCGCGATGCAGCAAGGCCGCCATGCCGCGCATAATATTCTCGCGATGATCGATGGCCGAAAGCCCCAGCGCTTTCGTTATTGGAACAAAGGCAGCATGGCGACGATCGGCCGGAACAAAGCTGTCGCGGACTTGAATTTCATCCATCTCAGCGGCCTGCCGGCGTGGGTGGTGTGGCTTTTCATCCACGTCATTTTCCTGGTCGGCTTCCGCAATCGCGTCGCGGTCCTGCTGCAATGGGCCTGGGCGTATTTCACTTTCAACAAAGGCGCGCGGTTGATCACGCGGAATTTCCAGGCGGAAACGAGGCCGCTGGCGTGAGGAATAAGATTACCGCCGGGAACGCAGAGCGCGCAGAGTCACTGTTTTGAATCTCTGCGATCTCTGCGTTTAAGGATCCCGTCATGCGAGGCCGTGACTTATCCCGTGAGTTTCGCATCGGCGTCGTCGGCGCCGGGGCCATCGGATGTTATTATGGCGGGAAGCTCGCCCATGGCGGCTGCGACGTGCATTTTTTGATGCGCGGCGACGTAACGGAAGTCCGCCGGTCTGGGATTCGGATTCGTGGCGAAAGCGAGGACCTGCATTTGCCCGAAGTGAATCACTACGCATCCACGGAGGAGACCGGGCCGTGCGATCTCGTGCTCGTGGCGCTGAAGGCCACCTCGAACAGCGATCTGGCCATGCTGATTCCGCCTCTTCTGCATGAGAAGACGATGTTGCTCACGTTGCAAAACGGTTTTGGAAACGAAGAGTTCCTTGCGAAAAACTTTGGCGCGCAGCGCGTGCTCGGCGGCCTTTGTTTCATTTGCCTCAACCGCATCTCGCGCGGCGTGATCGAACGTTACGGCCAGGGGCGCGTCTTTATCGGCGAATACAATCGCGCCCCTCAGTCGCGGACGCACGAGGTGGCGGGTGAATTCCAACGCTGCGGCGTGGATTGCAGCGTAGTGGAAAATCTCACGCTGGAACGGTGGCGTAAGCTGGTTTGGAATATTCCGTTCAACGGCCTCTCCGTCGCCAGCGGCGGAAAGGATACTGCCGCTATTCTCGCCGACGAACATTTGTGCGCCCGGACCGTTGCTTTGATGAAGGAAGTGATCGCCGCGGCGAACAAATGTGGATTTCCGCTCCCGCCCGAAACCGCACGGGAGCAGATAGAGCGAACGAAATCCCTGGGCGCCTACAAGCCTTCGACGCTGATTGATTTTCAAGCAGGCCGGCCTCTCGAAATCGAAGCGATCTGGGGCGAGCCCTTGCGTCGTGCCCAGGCGGCGGGCGCTGCAACACCTCATTTAGAGAAGCTCCATGCCGAATTGAATGCGCTCGATGTCGCGCGCCGCGATCGGATGGCCACCGCAACAGCGAACTCGTGAAATGAAAGCTGTCGATCAATCCCGGGCTGCACCCGCGCTCACGCTCTATAACCGGCAACGGACGGTGCGTGCTCCACTCAGTGCGTTGCGGGATTTTGCCGTGCGTGCCGTGCCGGAATGCCTGAAAATCCGGGGACGAAAAACCAGCGCACTGAGGGAACTGGAAGAGGTCAGTGTCATCCTGGTTTCCGATCGCCGCATGGCCGCTTTACATCGCTGTTTCCTTGGCCTTTCCGGACCGACCGATGTCATCACATTCCAGCACGGCGAAATATTTATCAGCATCGAAACAGCGCGAAAAAACGCGCGGCGCTTTGGGACGTCAGTTGGGCATGAGCTGCGGCTCTATATCGCGCACGGTCTTCTGCATCTTCACGGCTTTGACGACAAGGATCGCCGCGGCGCCGCCGAAATGAAACGCGCGCAAGAGAAGCTGGTCGCCGCTGTCGGTTGAACGAGGGGCAGCCTGTGGTAGCCTCTTTTTCATGAGTGGGCAGCCACGCGGACAATGGCGGTGGCGCCTGGTAACTGAGTAAGACCCCCCCGGTTCGCCGCGATGAACAGTTACTTCGAGTCGACAGTCGACAATCCGGTGATCGAGCAGGAAACTCGCGCCGCCGTGGAACTCGATCTCCCATGGCAGGTCGTCGTGCATAACGACCCGGTCAATTTGATGTCTTACGTCACGATGGTTTTCCAAAAAGTTTTTGGGCTGCCGAAAGAGAAGGCGGAGAAGCACATGCTCGAAGTGCATCAACAGGGACGCTCGATTTTGTGGAGCGGAATGCGGGAGCGGGCCGAGCTCTATGTGCAGCAGCTCCACGGCTACCTGTTGCTGGCGACGCTCGAACGCACGAATTGATATGGAAATTCGTCGCCAGGGGGAATGCCTCGAGATTTCCGAGCTCGATCCCTTTCTGGCGGAATTACTGCGACAGATTCCTGAAAGCACGCAGACCGAGGGAGCCGAAGCGGCGCATCAACGTTTGTTCAGCTCACCCGCGCCAGCCTCTCAAACGGAGATGTGCGCGGAATGGAAACTTTACGTCGAACCGGAATTGCGGCGTCTTTTTCAAACTGCCACGGAAACCGTCGCGAGCGATTTGGAGCAGCTCAACGGCGGCATCAAGCCATTTGCGAATTGCACCCTGCGCATTCCCACGCAGAACTCCGATGCCTGGCTGAACGCGCTCAACCAGGCGCGCCTCGTCATCGCCGCGAAATATAATTTCACCGACGCGGAACTCTGCGATCACTATCGATCGCCGATCGGTTCCCGCCGCGATCTGGGGTTATTCCAGGTGAATTTTTACGGATTTTTGCAGGAGTTTATTCTGCACCAGTTGAATTTGTAGAGACTCGCCGCGGCGGGCGGGCCCAATTGATTTAACGAGCGCGCCTAACCGGCCTGCCGCTTGCGCACCATCGCCATCAGGCGGTCTTTCAGCGCGTCGGAAGATTTGGCCGGCCGCAAACTCAGGGCGAACGCTTCGTGCATGCCGTAGCACTCCGCGACGAAATCCTCGGCCTGTTGACCGAACTGTTTTCGGGCCAGTTCAAACGCCTCGGTCTCTTCGGCTTCCAGCGCGCCGATGACATAAAGGCGCGCCTGATTCTGAAATTCTTCAAAGCTCATCGCGCAGTTCTTTCAGGCCGTCGTAGATCTTCTTCAGCCCCAATTCGAGCCGCGTCTTGACCGTTCCCAACGGTGTATTCGTTTTTGCGGCGATTTCGCGCTGACTCATTCCGCGAAAAAATGCGAGGTTTATGGCTTCCTGCTGAGCGACGGGCAGGGTGTTGATGACGCGGCGCACGAGGACGCGCGTATCGCTAAAGGTAATTTCCTCCTCGGTCGCGTTGTGCACCCAGGCGTCAGGCTGTTGTTCCGTTTCGGTCTGAAGCCGTTCCCCGGCGCGCGCATAAGCCTGCTTTTTTCGTAATCCATCGATCGCCCGGCGTCGCGCCAGGGTTACCATCCAGCCGAGTGGTTTTCCTTTTTGGGCGGAGAAATTTTTGGCCTGGTTCCAGATCTCCATGAAAATTTCCTGGAGCAAATCGTCCGCCTCCGCCTCGTTGTGGATCACGCGGAGGATCAGCGCCTTGAGAATCCCATTGTAACGATCGTACAAAAGCGAGAGCGCTTCCGAATCTTCGCGCTGGATCGCGTGCATGAGATCGAGATCGGTCGGAGCGCCCGGCTCGAGCTCCGGGGCCGAGGCCGGCATTCGGGGCGTGGACTCGGTCGCCTCCTCCGACGCGCCGTTTTTGGGTAAAAAGTCCATGGCCATGAGGGTGTTTACGCGCTCTTTGGTTTCGCGACCCATTTCTTTATCCGGGTCTCGGGAACATTCAATGGCGAGACGTCGTTTTTGAAAACGTCCGGACGAAATTCTGGCAAGCGGAATTTTGAGCCGGGCAGATGTCGCATGAGTAGGGGAGACTTAGTGGCAAGTGCGGAGTTCGTCCAACTGATTTGCCGCGCGGCAAAGAACGGCGCGCCGCGGCGTTCCAGAACAGATTCTATTCGGCTTGACCGTCTCGACGACCGCGGGCTAGCCTCGCGAATCAATTCCGCTCAAGGAAACAACCTGACCCATACCATGCGCTTACTTGCCCTCGCGATTCTGTTCCTCGCCGCCTCTTCTTTTGTGCGGGCGCAAGATGCGGCCTCCACTCCTTTCCAACAAAGGACGCCCGCGACAATCGACGAAACGCCGACGCCGACTCCCAAAGCGACGGCAACTCCCCCGGCAAGACCCACTCCAAATGTAACCGAGATCGAGGCGCCCACGGCCACTCCGACGCCGAGACCGACAGCGACGCCGACAGCGAAGCCCACGGCGACGCCGACAGCGAAACCAACGGCGACACCGACGCCGAAACCAACGGCGACTCCGACACCGAAGCCAACAGCCACTCCGACGCCGAAACCAACGCCGACGCCAACGCCGAAACCCACAGCGACTCCATCACCCAGGCCTACCGCCGTCCCCGAGCCATCGCCGGCAGTTGACCAAGCCTCGAGCGACGTCACGGCGAGGTTGAAAGCGCACGAACAGAGTTGGGAAGGTTCCTTCCTTTCGCACGATACTTCGATCGTCGAGAAATTGGTCGCGGACGATTTCGTGGGCACTTCTTCGAGCGGCAAACTGGGGACAAAATCGACGCTGCTGGCCGAAGCCAAAAGGGACACGAACGTTTACAAGACCGCCGAGTCCTCCGACATGATCGTGCACTCGTTCGGACCGAACGTGGCCGTCGTGACCGGCGTGGCCCGCGAGGGCGGCAAAGACAAATCGGGCAAAGCCTTTTCGCACGCCTATCGCTTCACCGACACCTGGGTGGAACGGAACGGCGAATGGCAATGCGTCGCCGCCCACGCCATGGCGCTGCCGAAGAAATAGTTTTACCTCGAGCGGGATCGCCCTGAAGCCGCTTCGCCAGGCGAAGCGCAATTCCTGGTGAAATCTGAACTCGCTCAACGCCGCTCGCAGGACTGCGGCTACAGCGAGCGATTGCGCCGCGACGATTGTTGCGCCAACTGTTAGCCGCATGGCACAGCCGTCGAGTGATCCCGCCGCCGATCCGCTTTGGTACAAAGACGCGATCATCTACGAGCTGCACGTCAAGACCTTCCACGATAGCAACGGCGACGGCATCGGCGATTTTCGCGGCCTGATCGAGAAGCTCGATTATCTCCAGGAACTCGGCGTCACCGCCATCTGGATCCTGCCCTTTTATCCTTCGCCCATGCGCGATGATGGCTACGACATCGCCGACTACTACGACGTTAATCCGAACTACGGCACGCTCGCCGATTTCCAGGCTTTTCTTGCGGCGGCCCACGAGCGCGGCCTCAAGGTAATCACCGAGCTCGTGATCAATCACAGCTCCGATCAGAACCCGTGGTTCCAAAAATCGCGCCGCGCCGCGCCGGGATCACCGGAGCGCGACCTGTACGTCTGGAGCGACACGCCGGAAAAATACAAGGAAGCGCGGATCATCTTCAAGGATTTCGAGACCTCGAACTGGTCCTGGGATCCGGTGGCGAAAGCATATTACTGGCACCGTTTCTATTCGCATCAGCCGGATCTGAATTTCGATAACCCGGCCGTCCACGATCTCGTCGAGAAGGTGCTCGATTACTGGCTCAACATGGGCGTCGACGGGCTCCGGCTCGACGCTGTTCCCTATTTATATGAGCGCGACGGCACGAGCTGCGAGAATCTGCCGGAGACGCTCGCCTACCTGGTAAAATTGCGCGCGCACGTCGATGCGAATTTCCACGGCCGCATGCTTCTCGCGGAGGCGAATCAATGGCCGGAAGACGCCGTCGCCTATTACGGCAAGGGCGACGCCTCGCACATGAATTTCCATTTCCCGCTCATGCCGCGGATGTTCATGTCGCTGCAGATGGAGGATCGGTTCCCGATCATCGACATCCTCGATCAGACGCCCGCCATTCCGGAGAACTGCCAGTGGGCCATGTTCCTGCGCAATCACGACGAGCTCACCCTCGAAATGGTGACCGATGAGGAGCGCGATTACATGTATCGCGTTTACGCGAACGATCCGCTCGCCCGCATCAATCTCGGCATCCGGCGCCGGCTCGCGCCGTTGCTCGCGAACAGCCGCCGCAAAATCGAGCTCCTCAATATTCTTCTCTTCTCCATGCCCGGCACGCCCGTCCTCTATTACGGCGACGAAATCGGGATGGGCGATAATTTTTACCTGGGCGATCGCAACGGCGTGCGCACCCCGATGCAATGGAGCCCGGACCGCAACGCCGGTTTCTCGAAGGCGAATCCGCAGCAGCTTTATCTGCCGATCACGATCGATCCCGAGTACCACTACGAGGCGATCAACGTCGAAAACCAGCAGAAGAATTTGTCGTCGCTGCTCTGGTGGATGCGCCGCGTCATCGCCATGCGGAAAAATTTCAAAGCCTTCTCGCGCGGCACGCTCGAGTTTCTCTACCCGGAAAATTCCAAGGTCCTCG
>JBEEHO010000306.1:0-13637 GCA_041167425.1 Verrucomicrobiota bacterium
CATCCGTTTTCGTGATGAGAACGCGGGGAATTTCCAATTCTGGGACCTCGGCGAACAATGGAAGAAATTGACCGGGCTGCCCTTTGTTTACGCGCTCTGGCTGATTCGGCCCGAGGTCTCGTCGCCGAAGCCAATCGCCGACAGCTTGCGCGCATGTCGCGATGCAAATTTCCGGAACCTCGATCCACTCATTGCCGACGAGCAGGAATTCAGCCCGGAGTTCTGCGCCTATTATTTCCACGATTGCATAAAGTATAATTTCGGACCGGTGGAAAAAGAGGGACTCTCAACGTTTCGGAAATTATGCGAAAAGCACGGCCTTCTCTCGCCCGATCCCCGCTTCGCTCTGTAAAGGATCGGTTGCGTTCCTGGCCGGAACAGGACGGCTTGCGCATCGGCATTTCGGGCTGGACTTATCCACCGTGGCGCGGGGTCTTTTATCCTGAGAAATTGCCGCACCGCCGCGAGCTCGAGTTTGCCAGCCGCGCGCACAATTCGATTGAGATCAACGGCTCGTTCTATTCGCTCCAGCGGCCGTCAAGTTATCAACGCTGGTATTCCGATACGCCGCCGGGATTTGTCTTTAGCGTGAAGGGCGCGCGCTTCATCACCCACATGAAAAAACTGCGCGAGGTCGAGACGCCTCTCGCGAATTTCTTTGCCTCAGGCATTCTTTGCCTGCGCGAAAAACTGGGGCCGATCCTGTGGCAATTCCCGCCGAACTTCGGTTGGAACAAGGATCGGTTCAGCCAGTTCTTCGATCTGCTGCCGCGCGACACCGCGGCCGCCGCCAAGCTTGCCCGCGGACATAACGACAAATTGAAAGCGGACGCATGGACGAAAACGGACGCGAAAAGGCAGCTGCGCTATGCAGTCGAAATCCGGCACCCCACTTTCATGGTGCCGGAATTCTTCGCGCTGTTGCGCCAGCATAATATCGCGTTTGTGTTTGCCGACACGGCGGGCAAATGGCCGTATGCGGAAGATCTCACCGCTGATTTTGTCTACTGCCGTTTACATGGCGCCGAAGAACTTTATGTGAGCGGCTATTCGCGGGCCGCGCTCGATTGGTGGGCGGCGCGGATTCGAAAATGGCGCCAGGGCAAGCAACCGCGGGATGCCAAGCTGATCGCCGGTCGGAAAGCCGGGGCCGGTCGCCGCGATGTTTACCTCTACTTCGATAACGATGCGAAAGTGCACGCGCCCTTCAATGCGAAATCACTCGCCGGCCAATTCGGGATCGCGCCTTTATCTTTTCCCGAGCGCAAATAATCTGACCGGTGGAAAGACGTTGGATCATCGCCCCGGCTGAAGAGAACCCGAGCAGCGCGATTCCGTGGGCGGAACTATGCGATCTGCCGTGCATCCTCGCGTTGTTGAAACGCAAGGGGTTCACCTGTGGCGAGGAGGTAAGCGCTTATTTGCAACCCCGGCTTCGTTCGCTGGGCGACCCGTTTCTTCTGCCCAATATGACAAAAGCCGTGGCGCGCATTTTACAAGCGATCGATCGCCGCGAACGGATTGTGCTTTTCGGCGACTACGACGTGGATGGCGTGACTTCCCTCGCGCTGCTCGCGGAAATGCTGCGGAGCTACGGTGTTGTCCCGCAAATGTTTTTGCCGTTGCGAATCGAAGAGGGCTACGGCATGAGCCCCGAAAGCGTCGATCGCTGTTGCGAGCAGCACCGGCCGCAACTTCTGATCGCCGTCGATTGCGGGACCTCGTCGATCGACGAGATCGCCAGCCTGAAAGAGCGTGGCGTCGATGTCATTGTGCTCGATCATCACGAGCCGAAATCCGCGCTGCCCGATTGCGTGGCGGTGGTGAACCCCAAAGCGGAACCGAATTGTGCGTTCCATTATCTCTGCAGCGTCGGAATCGTTTTCAAGCTTTGCCACGCTTTGCTCAAGACGCGGCCCTCGCCGGAATTCGACCTGAAGGCGAACCTCGATCTCGTTGCGCTCGGAACAGTCGCGGACATTGTCCCGCTGCAAAACGAGAATCGTATTTTCGTTCAGCGCGGGATCATGGAGATCGCGCGAACGAAACGTCCCGGCATCCGGAAACTAATGGAGGTCGCCGCGGTCCGTTCGCCGCTCGCAGCCGAGGATATTGCTTTCCGGCTGGGTCCGCGCCTGAATGCCGCGGGCCGGCTGGCCACGGCGGAAAAGGCGTTGCAACTCCTGGGCACGCGCGACGAAACGGAAGCGACAGAATTAGCGAGCTTGCTCGATGCGCAGAACCGGGAAAGGCAGGGAGTCGAGAAGAAGATCTTGGGCGAAGCGGAAGCCGAATTGGCGAAGGTTTTCGATCCGGCGCGCGATGCCGCCATTGTGCTCGGCGCGCGGGATTGGCATCCCGGCGTTC
Source organism: Verrucomicrobiota bacterium (assembly GCA_041167425.1). Lineage (GTDB taxonomy): Bacteria > Verrucomicrobiota > Verrucomicrobiia > Chthoniobacterales > UBA10450 > AV80. The sequence goes on from JBEEHO010000306.1 coordinate 2,368, forward strand.
TCGGGATTGTCGCTTCGCGGCTCGCGCGAAAATATCATCGGCCGGCGATCGTCGTCGGTTTCGATCCTAGCGGCGCCGGCAAGGGAAGCGGCCGCAGCATCGAGGGCCTGTCTCTGGTTGAGGCGCTGGGCCATTGCGAAAAATGGCTGGAAAAATTTGGCGGTCACGAAATGGCGGCAGGCCTCAGCGTGCGGGAAGAAAACTTCCCGGCTTTTGCCGAGGCGTTCCGCGTAGCCGCGCGCGACCTGCTTTCAGATCAAAAATTACAGCCGCGTCTTCATCTCGACCACGAACTCACTTTCCCCGAACTCAATGCCGACTTGCTGCGATGGCACCAGGCGCTTCAGCCGTTCGGCAGCGGAAATATCCAGCCCATGTTCTTTGCACGCGGGGTCGAGCCCGCCGTCACGCCGCAGATTCTCAAGGAAAAGCATCTGGTCCTTCGCCTCCGGCAGAAGAATCATTTTCGACGCGCCATTTTTTTCGATGGCGCTTTGTCGCCTCTCCCCGCGTCTCCGTGGGACATGGCCTTTCGTCTGAGCGCGGACGAATACGAGGGCGAAACGCGCTTGCAGATTCACGTCGAGGCGCTGCGCGCGGCGGCGCCGCTCGAATGATTCCATTGTCGCATCCGCTGGAGGAGCTGGACTGGATTCCGCGCCCGAGATTAACGGCGTTGCGTCGCTTCGGCATCGAAACGGTCGAGGACCTGCTCACCCATTTTCCGCGGCGGTATGAGGACCGCACGGAGTTTCCTGGCTTCCCGCGCGAAGAGAGCGAAGTTCCAATCTGCCTTTGCGGCGAAGTGGTGAAAACGCAGCTCCGGCGCTTCGGCGGCTGGAAAAAAATCTTCGAGGCGACCCTGCAGGAATCGGATGCGAACGCGTTGAGCCAGCCGCTCGTCCTGCGGTGGTTCAATCTTCATTACGTGCAAAAAATGATCGCAACCGGCCAGCGGCTCGTCGTCTTCGGCAAACCGCGGCTACGCGGTCAGCGGCTTTGCATGGAACATCCCGAGTTCGAAGTGATCGAGAACGACGAGGAAATTTCGGTGCACTTCCGGCGCATCACCCCCATTTATCCTGCGACCGAGGGACTATCGCAACGCACGTTTCGCGGCCTGATCCATCGGGCGCTGGAAGAGCTGGACGAAACTTCCGTCGAGACCGCTTTGCCGCGAGACGTGCGTCTCGGCGGACGAACCCACGCGTTGCATGAAATCCATTTTCCGTCGAGCCAGGCGGAACTCGATGCGGCCCGCGAGCATCTCGTCTTCTCGGAATTTTTTGCGATGCAGATGTTGATCGCATCGCGGCGGTCCGCCGCATCCTTGCGGAGCGGACAGGCGCATTGCGGGCCGGGTCAGCTCCTCGAGAAATTTTTGCGCGGGCTCGCGTTCGATTTAACCGACGCGCAGTCCCGCGTGATCGAAGAACTGCGGCGCGATCTCGCGAGCAGGCATCCGATGAACCGTTTGCTCCAGGGCGACGTCGGCTCGGGGAAAACCGTCGTCGCGATCGCGACCATGCTTCTCGCCGTGGAAGCCGGGTTCCAGGCCGCCCTCATGGCGCCGACGCAGATCCTCGCGGAACAGCACTACGCCGTCTTATGCCGCTGGCTCGAACCGCTGGGCGTAAAGCTGGCTCTGCGGACGGGAGCACGTCAGGAAGAAAGCGGCGCATTGCCGCTGTTTGATCCGGGTCGCGCACGCGTCGCGGGTGCTGGCGACGGCGTCACGCCGTCGCGAACTTCCCAAAGCGATGCAAGCAGACCGGCGTTTTCGCCGCGCCGTGACGGCGCGACCAACGCGCGAGACGCGCGCGCTACCCAGGCAGAGAGTGACGCGCCCCACATCATTATTGGGACGCATGCGCTCCTGTACGAAAGCGTTTCGTTCGAGAACCTGGGGCTGGTGGTGATCGACGAGCAGCACAAGTTCGGGGTCTCGCAGCGAGCTCGGCTCACGGCACGCGAGCCGGCGCCGGATGTGCTTGTCATGACCGCGACGCCGATTCCGCGCACGCTGACGATGACCGTCTATGGCGATCTCGATGTCTCGATCATCGACGAGATGCCTGCGGACCGGGGCAAAATCATCACCGCGGTGCGCGATCAGTCGAAGCTCGGTGAAGTGCTGACCTTTATGCGGGGACAACTCGAAGCCGGGCGGCAGGCCTACATTGTTTATCCGCTCATCGATGAGAGCGAGAAGCTCGACGTCAAAGCCGCGGCCGTTGAGTTCGAAACGTGGCGCGAGCGCCTGCGACCTTTTCGTTGTGAACTGTTGCACGGCCGGATTCCCGCGCCCGAAAAGCAGGCGATCATGGAGCGGTTTCGGCGCGGCGATACCAGCGCGCTCATCAGCACCACCGTCATCGAAGTGGGCGTAGACGTTCCGAATGCCACGATCATGCTGATCGAGAATGCCGAGCGTTTCGGGCTCGCCCAGCTCCATCAATTGCGCGGGCGAATCGGGCGGGGCGAACATAAATCGTACTGCATCCTCCTGAGCGAGGAAAAATCGCCGGAGACGGTGGAGAAACTCGCCGTGCTGGAGAAAACGAGCGACGGGTTCGCCGTGGCGGAAGCGGATTGGGACCTGCGCGGTCCGGGCGATCTCCTCGGGACGGCCCAGAGCGGTTTGCCGGCCTTGAAGCTAGGGAACCTCAAGACCGATGCGGCAATCATGCGGCGGGCGCGGGCCGCGGCCACTGCGATCATGGAGGCCGACCCTGAGCTCGAAAGGCCCGAGAATCAACGTTTTCGAAGATTGATTGTCGAAGAGCGGGGACGTACCTTCTCCAACGTTAGCTAATGAAAAACCTAATTAAATTTCTCGTTTTTGTTTTGCTGGTGAGCGCCGGCATTTCCGCGCTCTACGATTACCGTCTCAAGCACGGTGGTCTCAAATTCCTCGCGGCCACCACGCCGAGCCCCGATAAATACACTCTCTCCACCACGGCGAGCGTGGACCCGAAAGATGTGGTCGGCCTGGAGAACCTCAATCGCGAAAGGCGGGCGCTCGTCAGCAGCGTGCTGCCCTCGGTCGTGAGCATCAAGACTTCCAAGAAAGTATCCCGCCGCCGGAGCGACGCGCTCGATCCCGGCGAGTTTTATAACCGTAACCCGCGCCAGTACCGCAACCCGAATGAAGATGCGATGGTTCAAAACTCCCTCGGCTCGGGCGTGATCGTTTCCGCCGAGGGCCACATCATCACCAACAATCACGTAGTCGATCAGGTCGACGACATCGAGGTGCAGTTGAGCGATGGCCGGACGAAAAAGGCGAAACTCGTCGGCGCCGACGCGCGGGTGGATCTGGCCGTGTTGAAAGTCGATGAGCCCGGGCTCAAGCCGCTCAAGTTTGGCGATTCCGATGCCATGCAGGCGGGAGACTTCGTGCTCGCGATCGGCAATCCATTCGGGTTCGAGGAAACAGTCACCGATGGAATCATCAGCTCGAAAGGCCGGCCGAACCGCGTCGATGGTTACGGCGAATATTTGCAGACCAATGCCGCGATTAACCCTGGGAACAGCGGCGGTCCGCTGGTCAATCTCCGCGGCGAAATCATCGGCATTAACACCGCCATCTATACCAGGGGAGGGGGCTCGGAAGGAATCGGGTTCGCCATTCCGTCGAACTCGGTCCACAGCGCCATGGAGAGCTTGCTGAAGAACGGCCGCATCATCCGCGGGTATCTCGGCATTCTGTCACGGAACGCCGCGCCAGCCAGCCAGGAGGTCTCGGGAGTCACGGTCGACGACGTCGTGCCCAACTCTCCGGCGGATGAGGCGCAGATGAAAAAGGGGGACGTGATCCGGAAATTCAACGGGCGCGAAGTGAAGACATTCCAGGAGCTGAGCAGCCTGGTCGCGCAGGTGGAGTTAAACAAAAAGGTGGACGTGGAAGTGATGCGCAACGGCAAGACCGTCAAGCTGACTCCGGAAATCCGGGAACAGCCGACGGATTATTCCACCACTCGCGTTAATCCCAGGCCCTCGGCCACGCCGCAAATTCCGAGGACTCCTAAGACACCCACCGAGCCCAGCCAGAACGACGAAGCGGGCGTGCTCGGCTCGATCGAAGTGGGCGAGCTCACCCAGGACATGGCCAAGCGGCTCGACCTGCCTAACAGCGTGCGCGGCGTCATGGTGACGAAGGTCTCGGATGAAGACAGCGAATTGCGCACTGGCGACGTGATCGAGGAAGTGAACCAGCAGCCCGTCAGCTCAGTCAGCGAATACAAGAAAATCGTCAGCTCCCTCGACCCGAACGAGACCCAGGTCCTTTCCGTCTGCCGCCATCGCACCCGCTCATTCGTCGTGTTACGACCGAAGTAGGCGATTAGTAGATCGGTTCCCTTCGCTTCCTACTTTGGAGGGTTGCTGTTTTCATGTTACCTGACCTATCTGCCCTTCTCCATTGTTCTTTCAGGGCTTCGCCACCTTCGCCGAGGCTCGCAGCGTCCTCTTCAACTACTTCAAAACTTTAATCACACCAGACTGCACTACAGTCTCGCATATCAAAGCCCGCTTAAGTTTGAATCCCAACTACAAATACACATCTTCAAGGTGAATAAAGGCCGGTAGGCGAGGGTCTAAGCCCCTGATAACTGATCAACTTATGAAACGAATACTTCTTGCGGTAACGATATTAGCGCTCGTCCTCCCCGCCCTGCGGCAGGTGGAAGCGAGGACGGATGTTTCGGTCGATTTCTTTTACGATAATCTCGGATCCGACGGCAACTGGGTGGATGTGGCCGATTACGGCTACTGCTGGCAGCCCAATGTGGCTGCGAGCAATTCCAAGTGGCGGCCGTACTCGGATGGGTATTGGGCTTACACCGATGTGGGCTGGACCTGGGTGTCCTACGAAGATTTCGGATGGGCCACTTACCATTATGGACGATGGACGCGCCTGCGCGATCGCGGGTGGTTCTGGGTGCCGGGCCGCGAATGGGGTCCGGCCTGGGTTTCATGGCGCACGGGCGGCGATCGTGTGGGTTGGGCGCCGCTCCCGCCCCGCAGCGGTGGTGGCGACTGGGATTATGAGAATCGCCCGATCACCTCGCAGGTGGACGTGGAATTCGATATCGGCCCGTCCTACTACAATTTCGTGGATGTGCGCTACATCGGTGAGCCGCTTTTGCGTGAGCGGATCTACGCGCCAGAACAGAATGTCGCCTATATCTCGAGCACGGTGAATGTGACCAACATCACTTATTCGAACTCGAACTTCTATAACTACGGACCGGACTACAACACGGTGAATCGCTACTCGACGCGGCCCATCCAGCGGCTGACCTTGCAGCGGGATACCAACACGGATTACAGCGTCGCGGCGCAATCGAAAGCGCTGACCAGGGTGCAGGGCGACCGGCTCGTGGTCGCGGCCCCGCTTACACTGCAGAAGCCGACGGCTCCGATCGCGCCGAAGGTGGTGAAGGAGAAAATCGCGCAGCCGAATTTCGAGCGCGGTTGGACCGGCGATCCGAAGACGCAAGCCGAGCTGAAACAAAAAATGAAGACAGAGAACCCGAAGAGCATCGCGCCTCCGACGGTAAAGGCTGCTCGTGAAAGCACCGAACCAGCACCCACTCCGAATGCGGCGCCCGCGACTGGGGCAACAGCGGCCCCCGCGACAGCGGCCACTACGGCGCCTGTGACTGCTCCGAGCGCCGCGACTTCGGCCACTCCTGCGGCAACTGCTCCCGCGGCTTCGACAGCTCCTTCTGCTGCGACCACTCCGCTCTCGACGCCTCCCGCAAAGCGCCCGGATGCGCGAACACAAAAACCTGTTTCGTCAGTGGCTCCTTCTTCATCGATCGCGCCCGCAATCGCCACAACTCCGGTCGCCACGCCCGCGCCAGCGCAGCCGAAGGAGAGACGACGCGACGCGACTGCTCCGGCTCCGATCGCACCAAATGCAAAAGAGCCCGTGGTGCCCAACGCGCCTCCGGTCGATAAAGGCAATAAGAAGATTAATCCTCAGGAAAAACTAAAGGACGAGCGCGTGAACCCCACGGCGCCGCCAGTTTTTTCGGCGCCGCCTGTAGCACCGAAACGGGAAGCGCCGCCTGCGGAAAATCTGCGCCAACAGCCGAAAACTGAAATGCCCGCGGAACGGATGGCGCCACCGACGCGGGAGGCGCCACCGAAGCGGGAAGCTCCGCCGAAACGGGAAGCACCACCTGAGGCTGCGCCCAAACAGCCGCCTCTTGATGCGGCGCCGAAGCAGCCGCCAGTGCAAGCGCCGCCCCGAGAGCGAATCGCGCCTCCTCCTGGACCGGGGCCGAATGCGCCGGTGAAGCCGGAAGCTCCGCGGAAAGGCCCGGACAAGAAGGCTGAGCCATCAGCGACGCCTGCTCCTTAATTAGAGCGGCATCAGAAATCGAGCGGCCCTGGAGAAATCCGGGGCCGCTTTTTTTGTTGTAGCCACCGCCCTGTGGGCCGTTCGATTTGAAACCTGCAGACGGCCCACAGGGCCGTGGCTGCAAACGAGATTAACGAATCAGAGCAGCTCAGCGATCTGAACGGCGTTGAGCGCCGCGCCCTTGAGCAGTTGATCGCCCGAGACCCAGAAGGAAAGGCCATTTTCGAGCGCGCAATCCAGGCGAACGCGCCCGACTTCGCAGTTATCTTTTCCGGCGGTGTTAAGGGGCATGGGATAACGGTTTTTCTGCGGCTCATCGACCAGCTCAAGGCCGGGCGCTTTCGCGAGGACTTCATGCGCCTCGGCGACGGTAATGGGGTGATCGAATTCCGCGTTGATCGCGACGGAGTGGGCGCGATAAACCGGCACGCGAACGCACGTGACGGAGGCGCGGAAATCCGGCAGGTGCATGATGCGCCGGCCTTCGTTCTGCATTTTCATTTCCTCTTTGGTGTAACCATTCGCCAGGAAAGAATTGACGTGCGGCAGAACATTGAACGCGATCGGGTGAGGATAGACTTCCGCCGCTTCGCCGTGCGAAGCGCCGCTGGAAGACTGAAGGGGCACGTCGCCCACAGGGCGGCGGCTAGAGGCTACGGCCGCTTCGACCTGGCTGCGCAACTCGGTGATGGCGCGCGCCCCGCTCCCCGAGACCGCCTGATAACTGGCGGCAAAGATTCGCCGCACCCCAAACGCGCGGTGCAACGGATAAAGCGCCATGAGCGCGACGGCGGTGGTGCAATTTGGATTCGCGATCAATCCGTGATGCTGCTGCACGTCTTCGCCATTGATCTCGGGAATGACCAGCGGAACATCGGGCTCCATCCGGAAGACGGAGGAATTATCGATCACGATCGCGCCGGCCGCGCGAGCGATCGGCGCATAACGGCGCGAAATATCTCCGCCGGCACTGAAAAACGCGAGATCGATCCCTTCGAACGATGTCTCGGAAAGTTCCCGCGAAACGATCTCCTCGCCGCGGAACGAAACGGTTTTTCCGGCGGACCGGCTGGACGATAACGGGACCAATCGCTCGACGGGAAATCCTCGCCGTTCCAGGACGCGCAAGAGCTCAGCGCCGACGGCTCCGGTCGCACCAACGATGGCGATGTGATAGCGTTTTGCGTTCGGCACGGCGAATCCTACGTCCACTCTCTCATGAAGAAAAGCGCGCAGACCACTATCCGTATCTCCGCGCGAACGCAGCAGCTCACGTTAAAAAAGGGACGAAAGAAACTGGCCGCCTACCCGATTTCGACTTCACGCTTTGGCCTGGGCGCGGAGGAGGGGAGCATGAAAACTCCCACCGGTAAATTTCGCATCTCGGAAAAAATTGGCGGCGGCATGCCGGCCGGAACAGTTTTCAAAAGCCGGCGGCCCGTGAAGGCAACGAAGAAACTTTTGCGGGATGAAGATTTGGTCATGACCCGCATTCTTTGGCTCGATGGTCTCGAGTCCGAAAACGCAAATACGCACGAGCGCTACATCTATATTCATGGAACGAATCACGAGGAAAGCATCGGGAAACCGGCGAGCCACGGTTGCATTCGCATGCGAAATGCGGATTTGCTGGAGCTTTTCGAACTGGTCGATGAGGACACGCCCGTGGTGATCAAAGCCTGAAATGGCCGGGAGCGGCCCCCGAAAAAAGTCGAGAAAAGCGTTGCGCGACTGGTCGTAACTGCCTAAATGACGGCAGCAACCTGCTCGGAAAGGAGGCGAAATTATTAAGTGAAAATTTTTAAAGCAATCATGATCGTGGCCATTGCGGCCAGTGCATTAAGCTTGGGAGCTTGCTCTCAGCACAAAGAAACGGCAGCTACCACTACTGCCTCAACCTACTCGAAATAACCGTCCAGTTGTCCGCCTGCGGATAGCTTTAACCAAAAAGGCCAGGCCGGCTGATCGGCCTGGCTTTTTTTTTGTCTTTCGCGGCAGGCGTGAGCAGCCGGTCCACGACTGCTCTTGTGGTTTCGAGAAACCATCTCTAATAAGGTCGAATGATGCAGCTGGCCGGCCAACCTTTGTCGCTGTCGGAAATCGCAACGGTGGCGCACGACGGGGTGCCGATCGAAGTAGCCTCTTCCAGCCACGAGCGGATCCGGGAATCACGCAAAGTGATCGAAGAGATCGTCGCGCGCGGCGGAGTGGTCTACGGAGTCAGCACCGGGTTCGGCAAGCTGGCCGAAGTCCAGATCCCGGCCGCCGAGCTTCGCCAACTGCAATTGAATCTCGTGCGCAGCCACGCGTGCGGAATCGGACGGCCGCTCTCGATCCCGGAAGTGCGCGCGATGATTTTGTTGCGAGCCAATGTGCTCACCCTGGGCTTGAGCGGGATTCGCCTCGAGGTCATCGCAGCGCTCTGTGAGCTGCTGAACCGCGGCGTGCATCCGGTCATACCGGAAAAGGGTTCCGTGGGAGCGAGTGGCGATCTCGCGCCGCTGGCCCATCTGGTCCTGACGTTGATCGGTGAAGGGGACGCATTTTACGCCGGCACGCGCCGGCCGAGCGCGGAGGCGCTGAAGCAAGCCGGCCTGCGCCCGGTCGTTTTGGAAGCGAAAGAGGGGCTCGCACTTTTGAATGGAACCCAGGCGATGCATGCCGTGGGCGGTCTGGCTTTATTGCGCGCGAAACGGCTGTCGCGCGTCGCCGATATTGCCGGGGCGATGAGCCTGGAAGCATTGAAAGGGACGCCGACTGCGTTCGATCCGCGCATTCATCAGGCGCGCCCGCACCCCGGCCAGCAGGCGGTGGCGGAGCATCTGTGTCATTTGCTGCGCGACAGTGAGATCCGGCAATCCCATCTGGCCGGTGATCCGCGCGTGCAGGATGCGTACAGTTTGCGCTGCATGCCGCAGGTCCACGGGGCGGTCCGTGGCGCGCTGGCCCATTGCGAAAATGTTTTGGAGATTGAGTCGGCCTCGGCCACCGATAATCCGCTGGTCTTCTCGGAGAGCAGTGAAGTTCTTTCCGGTGGAAATTTTCACGGCGCGCCTCTGGCGCTTGCTCTCGATTACGCGGCGATCGCCCTGACCGATCTGATGAGCATCAGTGAGCGCCGCACCGATCGGCTGGTGAATCCGGATTTAAACGAAGGGCTGCCTCCGTTTCTCGCTCCGCACGCGGGAACGCACTCCGGTTTTATGATTCTGCACGTCGCGGCCGTCTCGCTCTTGAGCGAAGCGAAAGTTTTGGCGCATCCTGCCAGCGTGGACAATTTGCCCACGTCAGGCGGGAAGGAGGATCACGTCTCGATGGGAATGACGGCGGCGCTGAAGCTGCGCACGCTGGTCGAGAACGCGGAGCACCTCCTCGCGATTGAGCTTCTTTCCGGCGCCGAGGCGCTCGAGTTTCGGCGGCCGCTAAAAGGAGGCGCCGGCGTGGAGCAGGCTTACGAACGGGTGCGCGCCCTGTCTCCCACAGTGAACGAAGACCGCTCCTTGTCGGCCGACATCGAGCGCGTGGCCACGGCGATTCGCGACGGCGTTTTCGATAGCGAGACCGAGAAAATATGAGCGGGAAACGCGTCATCCGCGCTCCGCGGGGCAGCGAGATAAGCTGCAAGGGCTGGCACCAGGAGGCGGCGCTGCGGATGCTGATGAATAATCTCGATCCGGAGGTGGCGGAGAATCCCGACCAACTCATTGTCTACGGCGGCACGGGCCGGGCGGCGCGGAGCTGGGATGCATTCGAGGCGATTGTGCGGTCGCTGCGGGAACTGGAGAACGATGAAACGTTGCTCGTTCAATCCGGCAAGCCGGTCGGCGTTTTTCGCACGCATGATGAGGCGCCGCGCGTTTTGATCGCGAATTCGAATCTCGTCGGGCATTGGTCGAACTCCGCGGAGTTCAACCGCCTCGAGCGCATGGGACTCACCATGTATGGCCAGATGACGGCCGGCTCGTGGATTTACATCGGCAGCCAGGGAATCGTGCAGGGAACTTTCGAGACTTTCGCGGAAGCGGGCCGAAAACATTTCGGCGGAACGCTCGAAGGAAAATTTGTTGTCAGCGGCGGCCTTGGTGGAATGGGCGGGGCGCAGCCGCTGGCCGCGACCATGAACGGCGCGCTCTTTCTTGGCATCGATGTCGATCCGGCTCGGATCGAAAAGAGATTGCAGAGCGGATACTGCGACAAGATCGCGACGTCGCTCGACCAAGCGCTTGAGTTGATCGAAGTGGCGCGCAAGAAGCGGCAGCCAGTCTCGGTCGGCCTGGTCGGGAACTGCGCGGATGTATTGCCGGAAATGGTGAAGCGCGGAACCGTGCCCGACATCCTGACCGATCAAACCAGTGCGCACGATGCGCTCAACGGCTATATCCCCCATGGGATGTCGCTCAGCGACGCGCTGAAACTGCGCGCCAGCAATCCCGATGGGTATGTCGAACGCTCGATGCGTTCGATGGGCACGCACGTCGAGGCCATGCTCGCCCTGCAAAAAAAAGGGGCGATCACGTTCGATTACGGAAACAACCTCCGGACCCAGGCAAAAAAAGCCGGCGTTGAAAACGCGTTCGATATTCCGGGCTTCGTTCCCGAATATATCCGGCCGCTTTTCTGTGAAGGGAAAGGGCCGTTTCGATGGGTCGCATTGAGCGGCGATCCCGCGGACATCGCGCGGACCGACCGGCTCGCGCTCGAACTTTTTCCAAAGAACGAAACTCTCGCGCGCTGGATGAAGCTGGCGAAGGAACGAATTCATTTCCAGGGCCTGCCGGCGCGAATCTGCTGGCTCGGGTTCGGGGAGCGCGCTGAATTTGGCGTGGCCATGAACGACCTGGTGAAGCGCGGTGAGATCAAAGCGCCGATCGTTATCGGCCGCGATCATCTTGATACC
>JBEEHO010000307.1:0-16398 GCA_041167425.1 Verrucomicrobiota bacterium
GCGACGGAAAAATTCATTAGATGGATGGTGAAGGCCAACAGGATTGCTGCCAGGAGACCCCGGTTGAGAGATAGGTTGTCCTTCACGGCTCCTAGTGTTCGGATCACCCGCCCCGCCAGTCGCGTGGACCGGAGCAGGCGGAACATAATCCAGAAAACAACGGCGGCGAGGACAAGCAGCAAGGACAACCAGCCGAAAATCATCCCCGGCGAAAACGAGTCCATCTTAAGGATGTGCAAGGGAGCCGGATTGGCAACAAAGGAGATGCCAGCCAGGACCACGAGAGCTATCAAGGCCGTCAGCCGATCGACCAGGACGGTCGCGGCCGCCGCCGCCTTTCGGTCCGGCGCCATCCGGCAGAGTTGATAGATCTTGACCACGTCTCCGCCGGTACTTCCGGGCAGGATGGAGTTAAAGAATTGTCCGGCCCAGGTGAGGGAGAAAACGGTGAAGAAGGGAAGCGTAATTTTTTGTTGCCGGAGAAAGATCTGCCAGCGGACCGAGAGGCCGAGAATCGGGAGTGAGCTCAAAGCCCAGCCGGCCACGGCCCAGCCAAAGTGGAGGCGGGTCAGCACGGCGCCGAGGGCGCCCCAATCCACCTTGCGCAGAACAAAGGCAATCAGCCCGGCGGAAAAGAGGCAGCGAAGAAGGAACTGAAGCCTGCGAGAAGTCAGAAGTTAATGCGCTCCTTTTCGACCACGAGCGGGCGGTGCAGAATCTGGGTGTGGATCGCGCCGATGTATTCGCCCACGATCCCGATAAAAAAAAGCTGGACCGAAGAGAAAAGAAAGAGACCGATGACAATAGGCGCCTGACCTACGGGAAAGCTATTCCAGTTAAGAAGCTTGTAGATGAAGTAAGCGACCGCGACCAGAAAACTGAAGAGCGACATGGCAAAGCCCAGCATGGTGGCGAGCCGCAATGGTATCTTCGAATGGCTGGTAAAGCCGAGCATCGCCATGTCATAGAGGGTGTAGAAGTTGTTCTTGGTGATGCCAGTTTTCCGGTTGGGCTGGCGGTAAGGTATTCGCGCTACAGGATAGCCTAGCTCCGAGATCAGGCCGCGCACATACGGATAGGCGTCATCCAGCGCGCGGATCTGCTCCACTACTTCGCGATCGTACAGACCGAACCCCGTAACGTTCTCGAGCAGCTTCACGTCCGACATCCGGCTGACCAGGCGGTAGTAGAGCTTGCGCAGCCGGAACATCAGGCCGCTCTCCGCGCTGCCGCTTTTCTGGCCTAGCACGATCTTGAATCCTTCTTCCCATTTCTTGAGGAAGTCGGTGATGAGAGCCGGCGGGTCCTGCAAATCGGAGACCATGACAATGACTGCTTCACCCCTGGCCTGGAAGTAAGCGTGCACGGGAGAACGAATGTGGCCGAAATTGCGGACGTTGATGATGACCTTGACCCGTTTGTCCTCCCCGGCCAGCCGTCGCAGAATCGCCAGCGTGCCATCACTGGATGCGTTGTCGATGTAGATATGTTCGTAGGTATATTCCGGAAGGGTAGCCAGGACGTCTCTGATCTGACGGTAAAGCTCTTCGACGTTTCCCTCCTCGTTGTAACAAGGGGTGACGATACTAATAAATCTTTGGTTCAACTCTTGCATCGGTTCGTGGGAATTGCGTAGCACACGATCTCCCAGCATTCGTCGGAGTAGCGGCGGAGAAATAGGCTGTAGTCAGGATTAAGGCTTTGGATAAGAAGCGGGATCTGCCAGAGGTGTTCCTGCGCGTGATAAAGGCACACGGCCAGGATGGGCTGACGGTCACTGATGATTTGTTTCGCGCCACGCACCGTCGCCGGCTCCGCGCCTTCAATATCCATCTTGATAAAGGTAGGCGCGAACCGGGCCACCGATTCGTCCAGCGGCAGGCACTTCACCGTGACCTGACCCGAGCCAACGGCCGATACAACCGTGCCCGTGGAATCAAACGAGAGTGTTTCCCGTTTGTCGCCAGTAGCAAAAGGTAGCAGGTGAATCTTGTTGGCCCGCTCCTGGGCCAGAGTGGCGCGCCATTTCTCGAATCGCGTGCGGGTAACCGGATCAGGCTCGAGCCCTACAATATCTTTGAAGGAGTCGCCGGTTCGTTGCAGGAAGGCGCGAATGCTATCGCCATCGAAAGCTCCGCAGTCCACCATCACCTCATCTGGGACAAAGTCGAAAAGATCCGGAGGGAAGTAAGTCCCTTCCACCGGCGAATGGGCTGGAAGCGCGGCCGGATCGAGCGTAGAACGCCAGGCCAGTTGGCCAAGGTATTCCCGGCGGGAAGCCTCGTCTGCCCAAAGCTCCAGAGCAGCCCGGACATCTTCAGCTTCGCTAAAGATCTTGTCGGGCAACTCCAGTCCCTCGCGAGGAAGGAACGCCTCGGGATAACACCACGCCAATTCCGCGAAGGTGATGAACTCGATTCCCATCTCACGCAATTGCCGCCGAACCGGATCGTTGGTATAAACCGTGATCACGAACAAGCTGCCCGGATGTTTCGCCGCTGCATCCGACGGCGCCATTACCGGAATGCCGTTTACATTGGTTCCGGCCAGGGACGAGTTATTATCGGCAAAGGCCAATGGGGGTTGACCTAGACTCTGCAAGTTATCGAGCGCGATCCTTCCCAACTGTCCAGTCCCGAAGAGGACGAGCCCCTGGTGTTGGGCGAGTTTCGCGCGGACTCTTTTTTGGACGGCGTCGACCAGTTGAGACGGGTCGCGTTGCAAAAGCTCTTCCAGTTGGCCGGCAGTGGACATCATACAGTTTAGGTAATGGTCCATCCTCCATCGATCGAGAGGGCCTGGCCGGTAACATAACTCGAAGCATCGGAGGCAAGATAGACGAGGCATCCAACCAATTCACCGGGACGGCCGATCCTGCCAAGACAGGTGCGACTCTTCAAGCGCTCCAGGAACGGATCGTCCTCCGACACACTGTTAGCGCTCTTATCTTCGACGTTGGAGAAAGGTCCAGGCAGAATGGCATTCGCTCGAATGCCATGGCGACCCCAAAAGGAAGCAAGATAACGAGTCAAGGCCAGCAAGGCAGCTTTCGAAGCGGAGTAACCGGGCGGGTTCAGCATTTCCGTCCCTTCATAAAGAGCCGGGCTCGGCGCGACCAATGCATACATCGTGGAGATATTGATTATGCTGCCCGCCTTCTGCGCTTTCATTTTCGGACCGAGCTTCTGTGCGGTCAGCGCGGGCCAGTAAACGCCCCCCAGGAAGTGGCGTTCCCACTGATCGTAGGACGCGTTCTCAAACGAACCAGCTTCGACGTTGAACCCCGTGTTAGGTCCAAGCTCGTGCGCGTTATTGATCAACACATCGATGCTGCTCTCGCCTTTCACGATAGTGTCGAGCAACGCGCCCAGCGCTTCGATGTCGTACATGTCGATCTGATAGCTCGTCACTTGATCGCGGCCAAACTCGCGCTGCCATTCAGCTACTTCCCTGCCCAGGCGATCGCTCCGGCCCAGGGCGATAAGACGCGCGCCGTTTTCCAGGACCGCGCGGCTGAAGGTGCGTCCGAGATAACCGGAAGCGCCGGTGAGCAGGACCGTCTTACCCTTCAACGAGAACAAGTCCGAGGCGCTTAGGTTCACCAGCATGTCCTCCCGCCATCGATCACCAGATTCGTGCCTGTCATATAGGATGACGCATCCGAGCAAAGAAAAAGAAGCGCGCCTTGATACTCATCCACATCAGCCATCCGGCTCAAAGGTATCAGGGCTTCCAGGCGCTGCACGAATTCATCCGGTTGCGAAGCATAAACGCCGCCGGGCGAAATAGCATTCACGCGCACCCCATTTTGCGCCCAGTAGGTGGCAAGGTATCGAGTGAGTCCTATCAGCCCAGTCTTCACGACTGAGTAGGTCACCGGTTTGACCGGTTGCTGGTCTTCGGGCAGACCTTCTTCGCGGTAAAGCCGCTGGTCCGGCGAAACGAGGGCCAGGTCTGAAGCTACATTCAGGATCACCCCGCTGCCCCGCCTCGCCATTTCCGCGCCGAAGATTTTGCTGCAAAGGAATGCTCCGGTTAATCCTACCTGCAGATCAGCGTTCCAAATCTCGAGCGGAAAATTCTCGAGGCGCGAGAACGAAACACCGCCGCCGGATTCCATCTTCGGATTGTTCGCCGCGTTGTTGACCAGAATGTCGATGCGCTTGAAGCGCGTCAGCAATTCATCCTTCAGCGCTTCCAACTGTTCCGGCCGGGTAATGTCCGCTTCGTAGCCCGCGACTTCGGTTTCCCATTCCTTTTCGAGCGCCGCCGCCGCGGCCACTGGCTCTGCAGCTGGAATATCGACTAGCACCGGGATGCCTCCGGCGCCCGCGATCGCTTCGGCATGTTTCCGTCCCAGCAAACCGGCCCCACCGGTGATGACGGCGACGCGCCCGGTAAGATCGAAAAGAGAGCGAAGTTTCTCGTTCATGAACTAGAAGGTGCGCGTCTGTCCGCCGTCCGCGATGACACAAGCGCCGGTGATGAAAGAAGCCCGCGGGGAAGAGAGAAACACCACGAGGTCCGCGATTTCTTCCGGCGTGCCGAAACGCTGCATCGGCACTTCATCAGCGATGTATTTCAGCACCGTGTCCCGGTTCGCCTCCAAACGTTTCTCCCACGAACCGCCTTCGAAAAAAATGTTGCCCGGCGCGACGGCGTTGACCCGCACGCCCGAGCCCGCCACCTGTCTCGCAAGATTTTTGGTGTAAGCAATGAGGGCGGTCTTGGCGCAGCTGTAGGGCAACGGCGCCGGATTGCTCTCAACTCCCGCGATCGAACTTACCACTACGATGCTGCCGCGTTTCGCGGCGATCATTTGCGCGAGCGCTTCTGTCGCCATCCGGACCGCGCTTTGCAAGTTAGTCTCGAAAGCTTCCGTCCACGCGCTGCCGTCGATCTGCCAGCCAGGCGTCCCGCGTCCGCTGCCGATGTTCGCCACCAGCGCATCGAGACGGCCCCAACGCTCGCGCACTTGTGCAAGTGCCTCGCGAATCGCCTGCGTCTGCGTCAGATCTCCCTGCACCGGCATGATCCGGGCGGCCGGGAATTGCGCAGCCAGTTCTTTTTCGCCTTGCGCGAGGGTTTCTCCATCGCGGCCGGAAATGACGACGCGCGAACCTTCCTGCAAAAAACGGCGCGCAATGGCTTTGCCGATGCCCCGGGAGGAGCCGGCGATGAAAGCAACCTGGTCGTGAAGTTCGAGATCCACTTTTAACGCATCAATTGCTCGACTAACTCGCGGTTCCGCCGCGCCCACTGGATTTCATCGCCCGGCGTTCCGCGCGCGACCTGCAGAATGATGTCGCCTTCATAATTTATTTTTTCAAGGCGCTCTCTGAAACCCGTCAGGTCCGCGTTACCCTGGCCTAACGGAACCGTGCCGCCGTGAAGGAGTCGATCCTTAATATGAACGCTTCCGATCGCGGAGCCGTAAGCGGCGAATTCCTCCTCGGCGCAAAAACCGAGCGACGCGCTGTTGCCTGAATCGTAATTTACCTTCACGGAAGGCTCCGCCGTTTTTCCGAGGAGCAACGCGAAACGCGTCGGCGGAAGCGATGTTTCGAGGTGAATCTCCAGTCCTGCTTTTGCGGCGCGCGGCCCCATTTCTTGCAAGAGCGCGGCCAGCTCGTCCAGATCGGAATCCGTCTCGAGTTTCGAATTGTCCACAAAGGGCAACACGATGCGCTGGATGCCGGCTTTCTCGCATCGATCGAAAAGCCAGCCCAGTTTTTCCACGCGCTGCGCTCGCGCCGCGCCCGTCCCTTTGAGCAGCGGTTCCGGCATGAAATAATCGGCGCAGACTGAGACGACCTCGATCTCATGCTCGTCCGCGAGCGCGCGCATTTCCGCAAGGCCGGAGTCGGATGCAATGGGATTAACTTCATCGCAGCCGGCATCGTAAATCCATTCAATCGAAGCCAGGCCCGCGGCACGCGCCGCGGAGAATTCATCCCGCCAGCGTTCCGCCGGGAAAGCTTGAATGCGCTCACCGATCGGTGGCACGAGGCGTCCCTGCATGATGCCGATTCTCTTGAACATGCCTCATTCGTCCAGCGTGGGGATGAGCATGTTTTCCCGGAATTCCTCGCGGTCGAGAAACGGCCACAAATCCTCGAGAGGCTTGGAGACCATGGTGCCATCGGCGCGCTGCGCGGAGGAGAGCCGGGGCGCGCGCTGTTCCTCCACCGGCACCATTACTTCGCACACGACCGGCCCTTCCATCCCCAGCACCGCGTCGATCTCGGTCCTGAGGTTGCCGGATTTTTCGATCCGCGCCGTCTTGAGTCCATAAGCCTGCGCCACCTTCAGCATGTCGGGCAAGGTGAGCCCGCTCGTGCTGTCCGCCGCCACCAATTGATGAAAATAATTCTCCTGCGACGTCCGGATCGAGGCGTAACCGTCATTGTTCAGCACGAAAAATTTTATCGGTAACTGGAGACGCCGGATGGTTTCGAGCTCCTGGATGTTCATCTGAAATCCGCCGTCGCCATCCACGCAAATGGTGCGCCGCCGTCCCGCCGCGAGACAGGCGCCGATGCTCGCCGGGAGCGCGAAGCCCATCGCTCCGAGACCGCGCGTGTGAAAAATGCGCTGATGCTCTTTCACCTTGAACACGAGCAAAAATAATTCGATCGCGCTGCCGGAACTTCCGGAGACCACGACATCTTCGGCGGCCAGCGCGTCGGAAATTATCTCGGAGAAATAATAGACGCTCACGCCGTTCTCACGCTCGCGATGTTCCTTCTGCACGATCGGATAACGCTGTTTCCAATCCTGACAACGCTGGCGCCAGCCGCCATAACCCGGAAGTGATTTGCCCGGAAGTTGCCGCTCCAATTCCCGCAGGAAATCGCCCGCATCGGCGACGACCGGCAGCGCGATCGGCATTTGCAATTTCCGGATCTCGGCTTCGTCCACATCGACGATGATCTTCGTGGCAGCGCGCGCCAGTTTGTCGTGAGCGTATCCGGTAAACGCCATGTCGAGCCGCGCGCCGATCGCCAGCATCAAGTCCGAATTCTGCAGTGCGAAGTTTGCGCCGCGTGGCGCGATGGCCCCGGGCCGGCCGGCAAACAGCGGATGATCGTCCGCGAGCAAATCCATCCCGAGCCAGGTGGTGAGGACGGGAGCCTTGATGGCATCGGATACGCGCAGAAATTCCGGCACCGCGCCGGCGACTCGGATTCCGTTGCCAGCCACGAGGACCGGACGCTCGGCCCGCGAAAGAAGCTCGATCACTTCACGGACTTGCTTCGATAAAATTTCCGGATCGCCGGTTCGCTTCGAGTCCGGAACATATCCGTGCAAATCCTTCGGCTCGATCGTGGCGGCTTGGACGTCCAGGGGTATGTCGACCCAGGACGGACCCGGCCGTCCGCTCTTCGCGAGATGGAGCGCTTTCTCGAGATGGAAACGAATGCTCTCCGGCTCGAGCACCGTCACCGCATATTTTGTGATCGATTGCACAATCGTGACGATGTCGACTTCCTGCACGCCGAGCTGCCGTACGCCCGTGCCGGCTTTGATGTCGGCCCGTTTCACCTGGCCGGAGAGAAACAGGCAGGGCATCGAATCCAGCCACGCGCCCGCGACGCCGGTAACCGAGTTGGTTCCAGCCGGTCCCGTGGTCACCATCGCCACACCGAGTTCGTTCGATAATTTCGCGTACGCTTCCGCGGCGATGGAGCAGGCTTGCTCGTGCAGATTGCATACGAACTCGATCTCACCGCGGCGCTTGCCTAACGAGTCGTTGAGGTGCATCGCTCCGCCGCCGGGCAGCATGAAGACATGTTTCACCCCATGCTCCACCAAAAAATCGATGACGTAATCAGAGAGCTTCATTGCTGAACGAGATTCAGGAATTCCAATAACTCCCGAACGGCGCCGCGACCTCCCGGCCGTTTGGTTACGTAAGTTGCGGCCGCGATGGCGGCTTCGTGCGCATCGGCCGGCGCCGAGGAAAAGCCCGCGATCTTCATCGCTGCCAGATCGTTCACGTCGTCACCCATGAAACAAATATTCTCGAGCTGGAGCTGCTGAGATTCGGCGAAGGAACGCAGGGCGGCCTCCTTGTCCTTGCATCCTTGAAAGACGTTCGTGATTTTCAGCTTCGCCGCGTAACGATCGACCAGCGCATTCTGCTCGCCGGAAATCAGCGCGACGAGCAGCCCCCCGCGCATGGCCCGCGCGATCCCCATGATGTCGCGGAAGGAAAAGCGTTTCAGTTCCGAACCATCCAGGCCCCACCAGAAAGTGCCGTCGGTCAGCACGCCGTCCACGTCGAGCGCAACGGCTTTGATTTCCGGCATCACGCCTTTAAGCCGACGCGGCGCAGCTTTTTCATCACGGCGATCTCGCGCTCTTCGAGCTTCTTGACGCCGTCGCCCATCGATTGTTCCACCAGCCGAATGTCGCGCGCGAGACGAGTGATGCCGCTCGGCTCGAGCGAAGCCGCCTGATCGGAACCCCACATCGAGCGATCGAGAGTGATGTGGCGTTCGACCACGCACGCGCCGATCGCGGCCGCGGCCACGGATGAAGGAATGCCGGTTTCATGGCCCGAATATCCCACCAGAACTCCGTAACGTTTTCGCAGCTCCGGAATTAATTTCAGATTCAGTTCCGGATAATAAGAAGGATACGCACTGCAAGTGTGGATGAGGATCAGATCTTCCTTTCCGAGGACTTCGACCGCGTGATCGATCTCTTCGAAAGTACTCATGCCGGTCGAGAGCATGATCGGCTTGCGTGTCTTCCGAGTGCGTTGAAGAAGCGCATCGTCCGTGAGCGACGCCGACGCAATTTTGTAACAGGGCACGGGAAACTGTTCGATGAAATCGACGGACGGTTCGTCCCAGCACGAGGCAAACCACGGGATCTCGGTCTCCTCGCAGAATTCATTGAGCTTGCGATACTGCTCGACGCCAAACTCGAGGCCGCGCTTCAGATCGCCGTTGGTTTCACCGAAAGGGTTTTCGCGGGGCTTGGCCAGTTCCTCGGCGGTATAGACAATCTCGATCGTCCGTTTCTGAAATTTCACCGCGTCCCAGCCTGCATTCTTGGCGGTGGCGATGAGGTTCTTCGCCAGGTCCAGGTTGCCGTTGTGGTTGATCCCGATCTCCCCGATGAGATAACAAGGATGACCGTCGCCGATGAGTTGGTTGCCGATTTGAACTTCGCTCATACGTTGATTTGTATCCCGTTTCTTGCGGCGCAGTGCAAACGGTAATCGAAGCCGCGGGAAAAAATCTGCGCGTCAGGCCGGGAAAAAGCGCTCCTCCAGCTCGACGCACAGGGTGTGGTAAACCGGCAGATGCAGCTCCTGGATTTCGAGCACGGTGTCCGCGGGCACGCGGATCATCACGTCGGCGAACGGAGGCAGCAACCCGCCGCCGCGGCCGGTCAGCGCGATTGTTTTCAATTCCAGCGCGCGGGCCACGATGAAGGCGTTAATGACGTTGCGGGAATTGCCCGAGGTGCTGATGCCCAGCACCGCGTCGCCCTTTTGTCCGAGACCGTAGACTTGCTGCGCAAAAATCATTTCGGCGTGCGTGTCGTTCGCGACCGCGGTGTTGAGCGATAATTGCGACGTAAGCGCAATCGCCGGGAGCGCGCCCTGAAGATTTGCGGCCACCGCCGCGCCGTCAGGTCCTCCGGATTTTTCCACCTTTGCCGCGTCCGCCGGCGGAATTTTTCTCGGCTTCATGAAACCTTTCATGAGTTCGCCGACCATGTGCTCGCTGTCGGCCGCGCTGCCGCCGTTGCCGCAGATGAGCAATTTGTTCCCGGAGGAAAAGAGATCGCTGAGCAGCTCGATGGCCGAGGAAATATCGGCCGAACACGAAGCCAGGATGGGATAGCGCTCGATCAGACGCGAGAGATGGTTGGTCATACGGGCTTCGGCACGAGCGCGCGGCTCATGGGAATGCACCTTATGCCTCTCTGCGCGCAGGACAACCGGCGAACTCGCGGACGACTCCGGCGCGAGCGCGCATCGGCTCCAATGCTTTTAGGATTGGAAATTGAAATGGCATCTGTTGAATGCACCCAGCACGATGAAGAATCTTTGGGACCCAGCCGAAGCGGGCAAATGCACATCCGAGCTGGAACTGCGCGTTTACACTTCACGGTTGTTAGGCCGCGACGCCACGCTCGTTCTTCACGGCGGCGGCAACACTTCAGTCAAGGTTACGGAAACGAATGCAATTGGGGAGGAAGAAGAAATCCTCTACATCAAAGGCAGCGGCTGGGATCTGCAGACAATCGAAGTGGGCGGCTTCGCTCCAGTCCGCCTCGCGCCCTTGCTCAAGCTCGCACAACTCGAGGCGCTGCCGGATCCGCAAATGGTGAACGAACTCGCGACCCAGGTCACGCGCGCGAAAGCACCGGCTCCTTCGGTCGAAACGATCTTGCACGCGATCCTGCCGCACAAGTTCGTGGATCACACGCATGCGGACGCGGTCCTGGCGATCACAAATACCGCCGGCGGCGAAAAGCGCATTCGCGAAATTTACGGCGACAACGTTGTGATTGTTCCCTACGTCATGCCGGGGTTCGATCTGGCCAGGGTTTGCGCGAGACAATTCGAGGCGGAAGCGAAGCCGTCCACGATTGGGATGGTCCTCTTGCATCACGGCATCTTTTCCTTCGGCGCGACGGCGGACGAATCGTATGGGCGCATGATCGCGTTAGTCGACCGCGCCGAAAAATATCTCCAACAACAAAACGCCTGGGAGATCAAGAGACCGGACGCGCCTGTCTCCTTAAATCCGATCCGGCTGGAGCTCGCCGCGCTCAGGCGCGATGTCGCCCTCGCTGCGGGTTCGCCGATGGTGGTGTCTTCGCATTCGGATCCCAAGTTTCTCGCCTTCGCGCAAGCTGCGGATGTCCATGAAGTTTCGCAACGCGGTCCGGCCACGCCCGACCACATCCTGCGGACGAAGCGCCTTCCCCTGTTGGGTCGCGATGTAAATGGGTATGCGGAAACCTATCGCGAATATTTCGCCCGGAACGCCGTTCGCGCGAAGGAATCAAAAACGATGCTGGATCCAGCGCCGCGCGTCGTTCTCGATGCCGAACTGGGCCTCTGCTGTGTCGGACGTTCCGCGAACGAAGCAGGCATCGTCCGCGATCTTTACGCTCATGCCATCGAGGTGATCTCGCGGGCGGAAACGCTGGGCGGTTATCGCGCCCTCTCGGAAGCGGAGCTATTCGATTTCGAGTACTGGGATTTGGAACAGGCGAAGCTGCGCCGCGCGGGGAAGCCCCCGATTTTCGCGGGTGAAATTGCATTGGTTACCGGCGCCGCTTCAGGTATTGGCAACGCTTGCGTGGATGCCTTGCTGAAACGCGGCGCAGCCGTGATAGCTCTCGATGTCGATCCCCGCGTCGCGACCAGGGCCGGCCCACGACCCGATTTCCTCGGCCTGCCCTGCGATGTCACTTCGGAAGAAGCCGTGACCGCCGCCCTGGAGCGTGGCGTCCGAGCCTTCGGCGGTTTGGACATGCTTATCCTGAACGCGGGAGTTTTCCCCGGAAGCGAACCGATCGCAACGCTTCGGCCTAACGAGTGGCGGCGCGTCTTCGAAGTGAACCTCGATGCAAATCTCACCCTGATGCGTGAATGCCATCCGCTCCTTTCGCTGGCGCCAAAAGGCGGGCGCGTGGTCGTCATGGGATCCAAGAATGTCACGGCGCCGGGACCGGGCGCGGCAGCCTACTCGGCCTCGAAAGCAGCGCTGACCCAGCTGGCGCGCGTCGCGGCCCTGGAATGGGGCGCCGATGGTATTCGGGTGAACACACTTCATCCGAATGCCGTCTTTGATACCGGCATCTGGACGGACGAAGTGCTCAAAGCCCGAGCCAGGAGCTATGGCTTGTCAGTCGAGGCCTACAAGCGCAACAACGTCCTACAAACCGAGGTCCTAAGTATCGATGTCGCAGAGTTAGCAGCAGAGTTATGCGGACCTGCTTTCGCCAAGACAACCGGCGCGCAGATTCCGATCGATGGCGGAAATGACAGAGTGATTTAGTCTGGCCCCGACTTTTTCTCGGCAAAGACAGCGGTCCGCCTGATCCCTTCGGCTAGCTCTATCCGCGGGCGGAGGCCTAACTCTTCGGCGGCGCGCTGACAGGAAGGAACATAGCGATGGGGAGACCTGGCGGGATCAGGTTTTTCTTTGACGTGAACCATACCGGCCCGACAGACTTCAGCCACGATCTTCGCGAGGTCGTGGATGGTGTGTGCCTCTTCCGAGCCGACGTTGTAGGCGCGGCCAGGCTGACCCTTGAGAAGGATCGTCCATAGCCAGATGGCAAGGTCGGCCGCGTATAAGTAGGAGCGGTAAGGAGTACCGTCGCCGTTCACTTCGATCGGCCCGCCGCGAAGTGCGTCGCGGATGAAATTACCGATCGCGAAATGGACGTTCAAA
The DNA here is from genome assembly GCA_041167425.1 of Verrucomicrobiota bacterium. GTDB lineage: Bacteria > Verrucomicrobiota > Verrucomicrobiia > Chthoniobacterales > UBA10450 > AV80. The sequence continues at coordinate 12,435 of JBEEHO010000307.1, forward strand.
GGTAGAAACGGACCGACGAAAGCGAAGCCGCGCGCGATGACCGGTTCCAGGCCGTGGTTCTTGTGATAGCTCGCGCAAAGTAGCTCGGCCATCCGTTTCGCCTCGCCGTAGGCGGAGGCAGAGACAAGTGGATCGGGGCCGCCCAGGTAAGTTTCCGGAACGTGCGTCATCTCGCTGGGCTGGCGGCCATAGACAGCGCCGGAGCTGGTGAAGAGGAAACGTCTTGCGCCGGCTGCCACTGCAAATTCCAGGGCGGCGCGAGTCCCCTGCTCGATCGTGTCGATCATAAGCAGTGGATTTTCGGTGTTCATGTTCCCGCTCGATTCCGTGGCGGCGTGAATGACAAAGCCGAATCGCCCGGGCCCTTTCGATCCAAGCTGCGAGTGCGCTTCGCCGGCTGTGAACGTCCGAACATCGCCGCGCACGAAAGTAATCGCCGGTTGCCGTCCCAGGTGCGGAGCCCTGGCGACGAACGCCTCGGGATTGCGGCTTAACACCACCATCCGCGCGTCGAGACCTAACGAGTCGTTCACATGCGCGAAACTCTCGAGCAGCCAGCGCCCAAAGAACCCCGTCCCTCCGGTGATGAAAATATTTTGTCCGCGCAAAGGTTCCCACAGGCTCCCGGTATGCTGGAGAATGTGATCCAGGTCCGCGGCGAGCGGATTCTGGGAAAGCGTGGGCGAACTCACGCCTTTTGACAAAACGCGCGGGTTGTTTCCACCATGTAATCGAGCATGGCGCGCGTGAGCCCGGGATAAACGCCGACAAAGATGGCTTCGTTCATGATCCGATCCGCGCCGCCTAACTCTCCGACCACTCGGATAGCGGCGGGGTTCTCCTGGCGCAATTGCACGAACGCAGGCTGGCGCAGAAGATTTCCACCGAAGAGCATGCGGTTGCCGATTCGGTGTTCCTCGAGGTGACGCGCGAATTCGGTCCGCGTGAAAGGCGCGGCCGGCTTTACCAGCATCATGAAACCGAACCACGAGGGCGCGCAGCGCGGGCCGTTCTCGTTCTGCCATTCGTATCCTTCCGGCGTCCAGCCTTTCGCGTGCGTCGGCAGATGAAAATCGAAGAACTCTTCGAGCCCTGCGAGACCGCGCCGCAGGTATTCCCAGTTAGCGCGGCGCGCTGCGATGAAGTCGGGCAGCTTCTTGATTTGCTGGCGGCCGATCGCGGCCTGGATATCGAGCGGCTTCAAGTTATAGCCGAGATGCGAGTAGATGTATTTGTGATCGTAGCCGAAAGGCAGCTCACCCAGCTGCCATTCGAAACGCTTGTTGCAGGTATTCGCCTTGCCGCTCGCGCACCAGCAATCGCGGCCCCAGTCGCGGAAGCTTTCGATCAGCACGCGCAGAAACATCCGGCCCACGATGTTGACCGCGCCGCCTTCGCCCAGCGTGAGGTGATGCGGCGGATAGAATGATTGGGTCGATAGGTCGCCGAACGTGCCGGTGAGACGCGGCTTCGCGTTGGCTTCGGCGGAGGTATAGGTAGCACCCAGCGCATCGCAGTTATCCTCGACCAGCCAGAGTTCGTGCCGCCGGCAGAAGTCGGTGATGGCATCGAGATCGAAAGGATTTCCCAGGGTATGGGCCATCATCACGGCTTTCGTTTTGCCAGGCACGAACGCTTCGTCCAGCCGGTCGAGCCGCGCGTTCAAGGTCAGCGGATCGTTATCGAGAAAGACGGGAACCGCGCCGTTTTGAATGATTGGCGCGACGGTCGTGGGAAATCCCGCGGCGCAGGTAATGACTTCGTCGCCGGGCCGGATGCGGCGTTCGCCGAGCTTATGACTGGTCAGGGCCGAAAGTGCGAGCAGGTTTGCGGACGAACCGGAGTTAACCAGGATCGAACGCTTAACCCCGAGGAAGGCCTTTAGCTCCTCTTCAAATCCTTCACCCTCCGGCCCGAGAGTAAGCCAGAAATCAAGGGTGGAAGAAACCGCCGCTTCCACTTCATCCTCTGTAAAGACACGGCCGGCGTAGGGGATTGTTGTCTCGCCCGCCACGAACTCCGGCGACACACCGTCGCCATAACCAGGGCGGTTGGCGCCATGGGTCAGTTTGGAATACTCGCGAGCGAGGCCGAGAATTTCGGCTTTTAATTCAGCAGCTGTTTTCATCCGGCTGCCGAAACCTTAGCCGCGATGAGCCACCCATGCCATCCCTAGGGCGCGCGCCTTCCCGGAATACGCCTGGATTTGCTCACCGGTTATTTTCGTGGCCTCGGCGCCTCCGGCCACAGCGTTGTACCAACGAACGGTTTCCGCGACAGCTTCCTCAAAATTCCACGCTGACTGCCATCCGAGGAGATGGCGTGCCTTATCGGTGGCGAGATTGAGAAGCCCGGCTTCGTGGGCCGCGCCGGGATCGTGGCGATCGATCCATTTTCCGGGTGAGTGCTTCAGGATCTCGTCCATCAACTCCTCCACCGTGCGATTGGATTCAAGATCGGGGCCGAAGTTGAAGGCGCCGGTAAACTCAGAGGCCGAGGTTCGCTCGCGGAGCCGCGGGTCGGCCAGAACAGCCCCGAGCCACAAGTAGCCGCTGAGCGGTTCGAGGACGTGTTGCCAGGGACGGGTCGCGTGCCTGTTCCGCAGGGGGATTGCTTCACCGCGACCTAACGAACGGATGGCGTCGGGCACGATTCGATCGACCGCCCAATCCCCACCACCGAGCACATTGCCGGCGCGAGCGCTCGCGATTGTGACCGGCCGGTTCGTGGAAGCCTCAAAGAAAGCGCTGCGATAGGAAGCGATGGCTATTTCAGCCGCGGCCTTACTCGAACTATAAGGGTCATGGCCGCCCAGCGGGTCTCCTTCCCTGTAAGCGTAATGACGTTCCTGGTTCAGGTAACACTTGTCGGTCGTAACGAAGACGGCGGCGCACGGATGGTTCAAGGTTCGAAGCGCTTCGAGGACATGGACCGTGCCCATGACGTTAGTCTGATAGGTCTCGACCGGCTGCTGGTAGGAGAACCTAACGATAGGTTGCGCGGCGAGATGAAAAATAAAGTCCGGCGCGGCGGAGCGGATCGACTTCTCTACCGCGGCTAAATCGCGAATATCGCCGATCTCGTGCTGGAGGTGCGACGCCAGACCCAGCTGTTCGAACAGGCTCGGCGTGGTCGGCGGTTCCAGGGCAAAGCCATGAACGCGCGCGCCGAGTTGAAGTAGCCAGGTGGCCAGCCACGAACCTTTGAAGCCGGTATGTCCCGAGAGCCATACCTTCTTGTTCTCGAAAAGGCCGCCGAACATTTATCTCTACCAGACTTTCCAGGGCGCGCGCCCTTCCCGCCAGAGCGTATTCAACAGGGTGAACTCCTGGAAAGTATCCATGGGTTGCCAGAAGCCTTCATGTTTGTAAGCCGCCATCCTGCCTTCCGCGGCGATCTTGCGCAGCGGCTCCTGTTCCAGCATGACAGCCGGATCGTCCTTCAAGTAATCGAAGAGCACGGAGCTGCAAACCATGTAACCACCGTTGATGTAACCGCTCTCCGTCTGCGGCTTTTCGTTGAAGCCAGTCACAATGGAATCGTCCTTTAGACTTAGCTCGCCGAATCGGCCCGGCGGATGGACCGCGGTAAGAGTGCAAATCTTTTTGGTCGCACGATGAAACTCAATCGAGGCCGGGATATCGATGCTGCCGACGCCGTCGCCATAAGTAAGAAGAAAGCTGTCATCATCGCCGAGGTAAGGTTTGATCCGGTATACCCGGTCCCCGGTGAGTGAGTCCTCACCGGTATCGGCCAGGGTGACCCGCCAGTCTTCCTCATTGTGCCGGGTATGGAACTTTGGCTCGGGGTCGAGGCCAAGGTGCAGGGTGGTATCGCAGGTATTCCAAAGGTAGTTCCGAAAATATTCCTTGATCATTTCGCCTTTGTAACCAAGGCAGAGAATGAAGTCCTTGAAGCCGTAATGCGCATAGGTCTTCATGATGTGCCAGAGGATCGGGCGGTC
>JBEEHO010000308.1:0-26625 GCA_041167425.1 Verrucomicrobiota bacterium
ACCTTCTTTGGATCGGCGCCTGTTATTATAAAACCACCGATCAGCACGTTATCGCCCGTAAGGACACGCATGCGGGTGGAGATGTTCAAAAGCGTTTCCGGGCCGGGCTCGAAGGCGAGGGACTCAGGCAGGGAAAAGTTTGTGGCAAAGGTGCTCTTGGTTCCGTCCGGCGTGAACTTATTGATTGAACCGTTGCCCCCAAAAGCATTGGCAGTCATATCTATCTCAAAGAGATTACCCGAGCTATCAAAAGCCAGGCCGCTTGGACTATTGAGGCCGGTGGCAAAGGTTGTGCGGCTGCCATTCGGAGTAAACCGCAGGATGGTGCCGCCGCGTTCCTCCGTGACAAACAAGTTGCCTGAGCGATCAAACGCCAGTCCAGAGGGCGCGTCTAGTTTTGTGGTAAAAGTGCTCTTTTCTCCGTTCGGTGAAATTTTTACGATCGTGCCGGTGCCAACGTTGAAGTCACTGTTAGTCAGGAAGAGGTTACCAGAGGAATCAAAGGCCAGATGACTAGGGTGGCCAGTTCCGGTAGCGAAGGTCGTGCGCGTTCCATCAGGCGCATACCGATAAATGTTTCCAAAACTATTATCCGCGGCGTAAACGTTGCCTGAAGCATCGATTGCCAGACCAGTAACATTGGATAGAACACCGACAGTGGTTCTGCTGCCATCTTTTGTAAACTTATAGATAATGCCGCCGGTGTTGTCGGACTCGAAAAGAATGCCCGCAGCATCAAAGGCCAGGCCCCAGGGGCCATCGAGTCCGGTGGTGAAGTTGCTGATGGTTCCGTCCGGTGCGATTCGCAGGATGTTACCAGGCTGAAAACCGGAGTTTACGTAAAGGTCTCCCGGCGCACCCACTGCGATCATCGGTCCGGAAAGCACTGCCAGGGCGATTGCCCCCCAATAGAGATCGGCCAACGCCTTCATCATCGTCTTACAGGTGAATCGCTCATCGCGTATCTACATGATCAGGGAAAATACCTCGCCAAAGCGAGATAAAAGCCGCTGTTCGAGTTGGGAGTGTCCGCCGTCCCGCCGGCGACGATCTTGCCGTCTGACTCAATTGCCAGGCCGTAGGCGAAATTGTCGGGGCCGCTGGCCATGTTCGTTGTCACGATACCGCCGGCGCCAAAGTTGCCGTCCAGCGTTCCGTTTGTGTTGTAGCGAACGATCGTGAAGTAGGACTGCACGCCGCTCGCACCATAACTAAAGCCGTCAGCGATAATTTTGCCGTTTGCCTCGATCACCAGCGCATAACAGTCATCCCAGTTGCCAAAAACATCCGTCACAACCCTTCCGCCCGTTCCGAAGGTGGAATCGAGGACCCCGCTTGGCGAAAAGCGCGCTACCCCGAAGTTACTGGAAACGGCGCCGGAACTAGTCCTGGCGTAACCAGCTGCGACGATATTATTATTCGCATCGACTGCCAGAGCGCGAACTCTGTCGTCGAAGCCGGCGAAATCGGCGGTTGCGAGGCCAGCGCTCCCGAACGCGGTATCGACAGTGCCATTGGCATTGTAACGCAGCACCGCAAAGTTCAGCCCGGCCTTCCTGGTAGAAGTAGAACCGCCAAGAAGCATTTTGCCATCAGGTTGTAGTGCAACGGCAACAGTGGGGCCGCCCAGAATTGAGCTGGTAACCTTACCTCCTCCGCCGAAACTGGTATCAAGGCTGCCGTTACTATTTAACCTTGCCAGAGCCCCACTGCTCCCGGTAAATCCTGCTACGACGATTTTTCCATCTGGTTGAATCGCGATCGAGCGCGCCTCGGTATCGCCTGTTTGCGGATTACTGCCGAAACTCACGGTCGTTTTGCCGCCGCTTCCAAACGTGGCATCGAGGCTGCCATCAAGTTGATTGTAGCGCGCGACCGCAAAGATGATTCGGGAACCTGCTGAGGCGGTGCCTGCAACCACGATCTTTCCATCGGACTGGAGCGCGACGGCGTAGGCCCGATCGCTGCCGCTCGAAAACGACGTGGTCACCATTCCAGTGCCGCCGAAGGTTGGATCAAGACTGCCGTCTGCATTCACACGGACCACAACGAATTTGTAGATATTACCGGGCAACGTGGTTTCGCCCGCTGCCAGGATCTTGCCGTCGGCCTGTATGGCTACTCCTTTGGCTGAATCAAGATCGAGCGACGATGAGATATTACCATCGGTGTTAATCAACACCTTGCCTGTGCCGGTCCCGAAAGTGGCATCCAGGCAACCGGGACTAAGAAGATAACAATCTGCCGCGGTCGCGACGGACAGTGCGAAGCAAGATAGCAAGGCGCTAAGAGCCAGAACGAATATGACAGACGAGGTTTTCATATGTGAATATTTGCATCGATCCAGTTAACGATCTTCACCACTGTTCTACGGAAGCTGCCGGCTAAAGTTCCAAGTTATTTCGCGACAGCCTCAGTTTCGCGTTTCTATCCATCCGAACGCGATACGCGCTATCGCTCGAGAACGCGTGCGATGTTCCGCCCTTCGCCGTCTGGCCCGACTGCTCCTGCTTTCTTGCTTCGCCTTGCGGCAATCAGCCGCGCGAACCTCCGGCGCAACGCGCGCCGTTTTCGCCAGTGTCGGAACAAGTGCATGCGTTCCTATTTAGGAGCGAAAGTCAGCCCGGGGATTCATCTAAGTCTTCTGGTAAACGTCAAAGGTAACGTTCTGTGGTTTACCATTCAGGTCCTTGTACTGAACCTGAGTAGTTCCTATTTTAATAAAACCGGCCGGTGCAGGTGATCCTTGTTGCATCAGGAGCACCCCACCTTTGACCAAACCGATTCCATTTGGACCTTGAGGGCCGACCGCGCCGGTTGCACCAGTTGCCCCGGCTTCGCCCTTTGGCCCTTGCGAACCTTGAGGCCCGACGCCCCCGGTTGCACCAGTATCGCCTTTAGCTCCTTGTGAACCTTGCGCTCCAGCAGAACCTGCCGCGCCAGTATCGCCTTTGTCACCTTTCGGCCCCTGTGGACCTATTGGACCGGTTAGGCCCGTAGCGCCAGTTGTTCCGATGTCGCCTTTTGTTCCTTGTGGGCCGGCAGGACCTATCGCACCGGTATCGCCCGGCTGTCCTGTGACGCCAATGGAGCCGGTATCGCCTTTGTCGCCCTTGGGACCCGCGAGTCCAACATCTCCCTGTGGTCCTTGTGGACCGGTACCTCCGGCTGAACCGGCCAAACCTTGCGGCCCGGTTGCGCCGGTGACGCCAGTATCACCTTTCGGACCTTGGGGACCGGTAGGACCAGCGACTCCTTGCGGGCCAGTAGCTCCAATGTCGCCTTTCGCACCTTGAGCGCCACTATCGCCCTTATCTCCCTTGAGACCTGGCGAACCCGCGGGACCAGTGGGATCCGGCGTGAAGGCTTCATTCGTTGCCAGCTTAGTAACATAGCTCATTGTATTCCCGCCGAGGGCATAGAGGACACCGTCTGCGACTGCAACGACTGGGTCTCTCACAGTTGGCATCGGGGTTTGGGTGGTCCAAGTGTCTGTTGCTGGATCGTAAACGTCCATTTCAGCTGTCCACAGACCTCCGACGAAGTAAAGCTTACCGTTGATGACGCCAACACCGGCGCTGGAACGGCTGTTCGGAATAGAGGAAGCTTTTCGGGTCCACGAGTCCGTCACTGGGTTGTAGGCATCGACTGCGCTGTCAGACCCCCCAGTCCAATATATGATCCCATTTACCGCAGCGGCAGCCCCGCTCCCCCGATATGGTGTCACCGCCGCCTTAGTGGTCCAGGTATTCGTCGCCGGATCGTACGCATACACTGCTTTCTGGTAAGTCCCGCCGACAACGTAAATGATCCCGTTAATAACGTTCGCGGAAAGATCACGGGTAGCGACTGGCAGCGACGCCTTTGTCGTCCAAGTATCGGTTGCCGGGTTGTATGCCTCGACCGTCGCCCGGTCACCCCCGTCGTTGCAATAACCACCGCCGCCGATTGCGTAAAGTATTTGGTTTACCGCTACTACTCCCAAGCTGTAACGAGGCGTCGGCATCGGAGCCTTTGCTGTCCAAGTATCGGTGGCTGGGTCGTAGGCCTCGACGGTCGATACGGGCCCGCAATACCCCTCCCCGCCTCCCACAGTATAGACAATTCCATTTATCGAAGCAGCCCCTCTGCTGCTCCGCGCGGTGGGCATGGACGCTTTAGTCGTCCACGTATTTGGCTTAAAACCTGGTCCAGCAGGACCGGCTAAACCGGTCGCTCCGGTATCGCCTTTGTCACCTTTGTCACCCTTGTCTCCTTTGAGCCCTTGTGGCCCTGTAGCTCCAGTTAAGCCTTGTGGCCCTTGAGGACCCACAGCTCCGGTATCGCCTTTTGGCCCTTGCGCGCCGGTCGCTCCAGTTGCCCCCGTGTCGCCTTTTCCTCCTTGTGGACCAGTGGATCCTGACGATCCAGTAGCGCCAGCAGCACCGGTATCGCCCTTGTCCCCCTTTGGACCTTGTGGCCCGGCGGGACCGGACGGTCCAACTAACGACGCTGGGACACCAACACGGATTGTGTTATTTCCATTGTCTGCCACGTAAACCGCTCCTGTCAAAAAGTCCACCGACACACCTAGCGCCGTGTTAAACTGGGCGGCGCCGCCAGTGCCATTTGCGCTACCAGCGCTGCGACTTCCAGCGAGGGTGGTTACAACGCCACCGGGGGTGATCTTTCTAATGCTGTAGGCATCGCCTACATAGACATTGCCCACTCTGTCCACTGCGATTCCAAAGGGACTACTAAACAGAGCTGCACTACCCGAGCCATCCGCGTTTCCAGAAACTCCGAACTGGCCCGCAAGAGTGCTGACGACGCCATCGGGCGTAATCTTTCTAACGGTGCAGCCACCACCCTGGTAGTCTGGGATTTCGCCAACATAGACGTTCCCGAGACCGTCCACTGCTATCCCTACTGGATGCCAAAATTGGGCGGCGGCACCGACGCCATCCACACTGCCTCTCACTCCGAATGTTCCAGCTAACGTGGCAATGGCTCCATTAGGGGTGATTTTGAGAACTGAGGTTCCGTACGTTGCATAGACGTAGCCCGCGGTGTCGACGGCGATCGCCTCAAGCCCGCCACCGGGAGCAAAGCCGCCGGCGAAGCCCGTGACGACGCCAGCGGGAGTGACTTTGCGGATATTTCCGTAACCGGTATCTGTCACATAAAGATTTCCCGCGGTATCCAGAGCTACGCCGACTGGGTAATAAAGGTTAGCATCACTGCCAACCAAGGTGCTTACGACTCCAGCGGGTGTAATTTTTCGGATAAGGCTGAAGTATGTATCTGCCACGTAGACATTGCCCGCTCCGTCAACCGCGACTCCTTGCGGACTAAAAAACGAGGCGGCGCTACCTACGCCATCGGCGGGAGGGTTGCCGTACACGCCAGGGGTGCCCGCCAAGGTGGTGAAGGCATACGGTTCGTAATTTGTTTGCGCCTGTGTCGTGGTGATAGCGTTGAGCAGGGCTCCCAAGCCAAGAAGTCCAAGAAGAATATGCTTATTGGATCGTAACCGTAAGTTGAGGTTCGGTTTCATAAGTTAGTGTGTGGGTTTCTGACGAACTTTGATTGCATCGAGTTCATTCGGCGGTTCACTGACGTTCTACGGAAACTGGATGGCGAAGTTCCAAAATGATTTGCGGCCATCGCAGCGATTTCGCTGAACCTCCGCTGTGTTCACCACTTTTGGCCCACACGCGACGCCTCAGGGCGCGGTGATGACACCACAGCGACGGTCAATTACGCCGCCGTCCGGAAATGAAAAATCTCCTGCGCACTCGCCCGACAGTCCAACTCTAGAGCGAATCGAAACGGCCCGCGGCTTGCGTAGCGGCGAAGGGACTAGGATTGAAGTCGAGAACTCTCGGTCACTAGCAGGGGCATTCTCGCTCTCAGGACTGCACTTCGCGCAACCCGGAGGAGACGCTCCCGCTAGAGAACACCGCCGTCTAGCGGGAGCTAGCGCTTCTTGCCGTCGATGGCTGCGTTACTGTTGTAAGCGAAGCTTCAGCCAGGAACTCTTAGGGCTTCTGGTAAACGTCCAAAGTAACGGTCTGTTGTTTGCCGTTGAGGTCCCTGTATTGAAACTGGGCAGTTCCGATCTTGATAAAGCCTTCCGGTGCGCCGGCTCCTTGTCGCACAAGGAGGGTGCCGCCCGAGACAAGGCCGCTTCCAGTTGGACCTGTTGCGCCCGAATCGCCTTTCAGTCCCTGTATTCCTTGAGAGCCTGTTACGCCGGTATCGCCTTTCAGTCCCTGCGCTCCTTGAGCACCCGTTGCGCCGGTATCGCCTTTCGTTCCCTGTGCTCCTTGGGGACCCGTTGCGCCGGTCGCGCCTGCTGCGCCCGTAGCTCCCTGCGGACCAGCGGGACCGGCAGGCCCCACGCAACCACAGCAGCCCTTGATGGCGAGGTATTCCGGACCGCCATTTCCCGCCGGATTACCAATCCCTGAAGCGAACGTGGTCCTGACGCCGCCGGGCGTAAATTTCAGAATGTCCCCGCTGGTTGTGGGAGAGACCTCGGCGACAAAAAGATTTCCTGCGCTGTCGTAGGCCATTCCCCGGGGCGCGTGGGTAAGTCCCGTGGCGAAAACAGTCTTCGTCCCGTCCGGGGCGAATTTGAGGATCTCGCCGTTCCCGGGACCGTCCCCGGTGGACACGACGAGGTTACCCGCACTGTCGAAAGTAAGTCCAACAGGTCCCTGACTGCCGGCGAAGGCCGCGGGACCTACGAAAACACTGCGCACACCTGCCGGAGTAAACTTGTAGATGGTTCGATCGGTCGACGCGCTTGCCGCGAATACATTGCCGGAGCTGTCGATGGCCACGCCAAAAGCCTGGCCGGGCACCGTGCCGAAGATCGTAAAAGTACCGTCAGGCGCGACTTTGAAGACGGTCCCAGTGATAACGCTGGGATCGGAGAGATTCGAAGAATTGACGAAAATATTGCCAGTGCCGTCCAGAACGATGCCTTCGAGGAAATTATTAGCGCCGAAGCCGGTCGCAAAGGTCGTTATTGTCCCGTCGGGAGCGATTTGAAAAATGGATCCCTGATAAGCGCTCGAGCCATCGACGAAGTTGCTCGCCAAAAAAATATTCCCGGCGCTGTCAAAAGCCAGCCCCCGAGGCCTATTGAGACTGGAAAGGAAAGTGCTTTGGGTCCCGGTGGGAGTGTATCGCTAGATGAAGCCGGCTGCGTTCCCGCTGCCGCCATTAACGGAAGCGAACAGGTCGTTTTGGGCGTGAGCGGTCCCGGCTGTGCCGACTGACAAACAGGCAGCCGTCACGAGCGAGCTCAGAATTGCGTTGAGTTTGATTTTCATGGGGTTGGCAGGGTCGCTGATATCTTGAAAAAAACTGGAAGACCAGGTCAAGAATATTCCCGATTCAGTAGTTACTCCCAGGACTGAGCGCCGCGTGCTCGAAGGATGCCATCGCGGCTCGCCAACTTTATGCTTGCAATTTGAGGGTCGCGGCGTCAAACCGCTCCCATATGAAGTTCCTGCCTGTGAAGTTAATTGCAGTCGCCGCCATGACTCTCGTTAGCCTCGGAAGATTCTCGGCTTTGGCCGAGAGCACGTCTGATCCTGTGACCATCGAGAAGAACCGCATCCTTATTCCCGGCACAAACATCTCCGAGAGCGATCAGCGCGCGATGAATGCAATCCTCGCCCAATTCGATAAGTCGTTTTACAAGCTGAAGGGTTACGTAAAAGGAAAAGCCGGTAAGCAGCAAGGCACCTTGAACGATGCCGCCATCGACAAAGCGACTGCGGCGCGCGCGGCGGTTCACGCCAAAGATCCTCATTTCACCGGCTCGACCTTACAAATCGGCTTCACCGCGAACCAGGATATCTCGAAAAGACCAGGATTCACCACGAACCAGGATATTTCGAAAAGACCAGGCAACACCGCGAACCAGGATATCTCGACGAAACCAGGCAGCACCACCAATCAGGACTGGACGACAAAGTCCGGCAGCGCCGCCAGCCAGGAATTGGTAAAACGTCTCACGCCGATTTTGCGGAAGTACAGCAAGATCCAAAGCACACGATAGTTCCGGTTGCGGACGCTTTTGTTTCCGACCAGGTCGCGGGAAGCGGATCCGATAGCGTAGCGGCTTCGTGACTGGAGAGTGATGCTACCCGAGGTAACGAAGAAGAGCCACGGTTTCTACCTGGCCTTTTTCGTCCTCCACCTTCTTCTCATCCTGCTCGTCTGCTGCCGGGACACGTTTTATCTTTTAGGGGCGGGTTACACGATCGCCCCGCATTCCCTGAAACCCATGTGGCAAAAGGCTGAAGCTGACACCTCCGCTGTTTTGGGAGAGAGCCTCGATATTTCCAACCCGCTACGCCAGACGGTGGCTCTCTACACTCATTCCGCCGGGACCCACGCTGGTTACAGCTTCTTTGCTCCGAACGTCCCGAGTAGTTACAAGGTGGTCTTCGAGTTCCACAGTCCTGATGGGCGCGTTGAATATGATCTGCCGGAAATCGCGGCGGACGCGACCGGCCTGAGGCTCGGTAACTTGCTGGATTTTATCGGCGAGACCCGTTACGCGGGGTTACGGGAGGCGATGTTGAGAAGGCTTGCTTACGCAAGCTGGCAGCAACATCGTGACGCTACCCTCGTTCGCACGGTGTTCGGCGTCATCAGTCTGCCAAGCGCCGCGGAGTTTAGGAACGGAGAAAGGGAATCGTATGACGTGCTTTATGCCTATGACTTTCGGTTTGTCTTTCCATGATAGCTCTACGCCGCTGCCAGCGTTGGTTAGCAGAGTTTCTGTCTCCGCTGGAATCCGATGGTTGGCTGGCCTGTTTGCGAATAGGTCTCGGCCTCCAAGTCATCTTCTATGCGCTTTCGTTGCGCGGCGATTGGAAGGACATGTTCGGACCGAACGCCAATGGTTTGGTTGGCCGCGAGATTGCAGAGGCCATCCTGGCCACCGATAGCATTCTCGCTCCAAGAATCACCTGGTTAACGACTGTAGGAAGTCAGGCGGGTCTCTCGGAAGAGGCAGTGCTTTCACTGACCTGGTGGCTCCTTCTTATCGCGGGCGGTTTTTTGTTAGCAGGCCTTTTTTCCCGGGGCGCGGCGATCGCCGCCTGGTTTATCCACCTTTGTGCTGTAGGCAGCGGGGAGCTGCTTCTTTATGGCGCGGATAGCTTCACCAGCATAGGACTGTTCTACCTGATGCTATCGCCTTTGCCGGACAGTTACACTCTGGATGCGCGCTGGCGGCGGGTCCGGCGAGACGATCCGCGACTCCTTGGTTTATTCCGGCGGGTCTTACAATTGCATCTTTGCCTGGTCTATTTCTTCGGCGGTCTTGCCAAGGGCCTGGGCAGCGGCTGGTGGAACGGCGAGAGTGTGTGGCGCGCTCTCACGCGCCCGCCTTTCAACGTCGTCTCACCAGATATCCTGGTTTCCTGGCGATACCTGTTTCCCGTGGCCGGGATCGTGATCTGTATTCTCGAAACCGGTTATATTTTTTTCATTTGGCCGAAGAGAACACGATTGCTCTGGCTCATTTGCATGCTCGGCGTGCATGCCGGCATCGCCATCACGATGGGAATGTACCTTTTCTCATTCGTCATGGTTGTCTTGAACATCGCGGCGTTTGGCGCCGGCTTGATTCGCCTGCCCTTCAGAACGAAGCGCCTTGCTGTGCCCGCGGGGATTTGAGATAACCCCGTTCCGGCTGGGCAGGCGCAAGAATGGCATGAGGACTTTCCTCGAGGAACTGAAAAAACGGCGCGTTTACCGCGTGGCCATTGCCTATGCGATCGCCGGCTCGGCCATCGTCCAGCTTGCCGGCACGGTCTTCCCGATTTTTCATGCGCCGGAATGGACGCAACAAGTGTTTGTCGCACTCGTCGCGCTAGGTTTTCCGGTCGCGCTCGTCCTGGCCTGGGCGTTCGAACTCGAGGACGGTTCCATCACCCGGACTCCCGATCCCAGCGGTCCTTTGGCCGCGGCGCATGGCGGTCGCGTCTGGGTCCTGGCCCTGGCCGGCGTTTGTGTCGCTCTGTTGGCGCTGACCGCCTACTGGTTTTGGCATCCATGGAAAACGAGCCCTGCGGACGCGAATTCGCAAGTCGCGGGAGCACCGCTTCCGACTCTGGTACCCGCGAAGAGCATCGCCGTGTTGCCGTTCGAGAACTTCAGCAACGATAAACAAAACACTTCGTTCGCCGACGGAGTGCAGGAGGAAATTCTGACCACGCTGGCGAAGGTATCCGACCTTAAGGTCATCAGCCGGACCTCGGTGATGCAATACAAGGCCGGCGCGCCGCGGAACTTGAAGGAGATCGCGAAGCTCCTCGGCGTAGCGCATATCCTGGAAGGCAGCGTGCAACACGACGGCGGGCGGATTCGCGTGACGGCCCAGTTGATCGACGCTCTGACTGACACGCATGTTTGGGCGGAGCGCTACGACCGCGCACTGGCCGACGTGTTCGCGTTGCAGAGCGAGCTCGCCCAACAAATCGTTTCGCAACTTCAGGTGCGGCTCTCCCCGGAGGAAAAGGCGGGGATCGAAGAGCGACCCACCTCGGACCTCCAGGCTTATGACCGTTATGTGCGAGCCAGGGGTCTTATCGCCAACACCAGCTTCAATGCGCGCGCGGAGGCGGACCTCGTGGAAGCAGCGCGCCTTCTCGGGGAAGCGATCGCGCGCGATCCGAAGTTCCTGCTGGCGCAGTGCCAGCTGGCCGGCGTTCATGATCGTTTGTATTTTTTTGGGACCGATCACACGCCGCAACGGCTCGCGCTCGCGGATGCGGCGGTGAGAACGGCGCTGCAATTGCGGCCGCGGGCCGCCGAAACGCATCTGGCCATGGCCGCGCACCTTTATTACGGCTATCTCGATTGCGATGGCGCCCGGCGGGAATTGGATCTGGCCCGCGCCGCCCTGCCGAACGAAGCATTTGTTTTCGAACTAGGCGCTTTCATTGCCCGGCGCCAAGGTCGCTGGGAGGAGGCCGCGCATCAATTCGAACGCGCTCTGGAAGTTGATCCGCAAAACTTCCATACCCTGGAACAGGTCTCCTTTCTCTACGAGGACCTCCGCCGTTTTGCGGATATGGCAGCGGCCCTTGATCGCGCTTTGGTGGTTAATCCGAAAAGCTTCACCACCCGGGTGCAGCGAGCTGATGTGGAACTGGAATGGCGCGCTGAACCGAAACGCTTGCACGATACCATTCAGGAAATTGTGGCCGCGAACCCGGATGCGGCAGGGGAATTCGCGGGCGCATGGCTTTTCCTGGCGCTCTGCGAACGCGATCCCGCGCAGGCCGATCGCGCCCTGGCCGGGATGGGACCTGATGGTTGCCGCGATCAACGCATCGCTTTCCCCCGCGCCTGGTGCGAAGGCCAGGTCGCTCGCCTGCGTGGTGACACAACTGCCGCGCGCGCCGCTTTCGTCACGGCCAGGGATGAGTTGGAAAAAATCCTGCGTCTCCAACCGGCCTATGCCGAAGGCTTATGCGCTCTGGGTGTCATCGATGCGTTGTTGGGCCGCAAAGAGGAAGCGATTCAGGAAGGCCGGCGCGCCGTTGAGCTCCTTCCCGTTACGAAAGACTCGATCAACGGTGCTCTGGCGATCCAATACCTGGCGGTCATCTATGCGTGGACGGGCGAGAAGAATCTTGCGCTCGACCAACTGGAAATCGCCAGCCGCCTTCCCGGTCTGCTCAGTTACGGACACCTGAAGCTGCATCCGCTGTGGAATCCACTTCGCGGCGACCCGCGCTTCGAAAAGATTGTCGCTACATTCGCGCCAAAGCAGTGAGGTCTTGCCATGAGCGATGACTTGGGTTTCGAGATTCACATCAGCCAGTTGGAGCTGATGGCGTGCATCGGTGTTCCCGATCAGGAACGCGAGAACCCGCAGCGTTTGACGATGAGCTTCACCATCTGGCCCATGCTCGACGGCACTCACCTGGAGGACGATATCAGCCGCACGGTCAACTACGCAGCGGTCTGTGCGGAGACAAAAAAATTCGTGCAGGGCCGGTGCGATCGGCTGATCGAAACGCTGGCGGATGCGGTCGCGCGGCATTTGCTCGAGGCTTTCGAAATTCGGCGGATCACCGTCGAGCTGCGCAAATTTATTCTTCCGGAGGTGGAGTTTGTTTCCGTGACGGTAACGCGGGATCGCTTAGATAAGTAGGCAATGCGAAAGGGACGATTCGAAAAACCGGCGAGCGAAACGGCGCAGCTCTACAGCGAATCCGTCTCGATCGATTGGCGGCTTTATTCTCACGACATCAAAGGCTCGCTGGCCCATGCGGCGGCGCTGGCCGCTGCCGGAATTTTGACGAAGGAAGAGCACGAACAAATCGTCGCGGGTCTTTCCGTGATCGAGGCGGAAATCGCGGCTGGCGAATTTCGCTGGGAGCGCACGCTCGAGGATGTCCACATGAACATCGAGGCGACGCTGACGAAACGCATCGGCGCGGCGGGGGCAAAGCTGCACACCGCCCGCAGCCGCAACGACCAGATCGCGCTCGACCTGCGCCTGTACGTGAAGGCGGAAGCGGCAGAAGTCTGCGCCCGCTTGCGCAAATTGCAGCGGGTTCTGCTCGCTCTGGCGGAGCAGCACCAAAACGTCCTCATGCCGGGTTACACCCATCTCCAGCGAGCGCAGCCCATCTCGCTCGGGCATTATTTTCTCGCGCAAATCGAGGCGCTCGAGCGGGATTACAGCCGCGTCTTCGCTTGCGCGGAACGCGCGGACATTTTGCCGCTGGGCTCAGGCGCTCTCGCCGGCTCGACCATCGCGCTCGATCGCGAGTTGATCGCGCGCCAGCTCGGATTCTCGAAGCTCAGCCAGAACAGCCTCGATGCCGTGGGCGATCGCGATTTTGTTTGCGAGCTTCTTTTTGACCTGGCGCTGATCGGCATGCATCTCTCGCGCTTCAGCGAAGACCTGATTTTATGGAGCACGGCCGAGTTTGCCTTCGCCACCTTCAGCGATGACTTCTCGACCGGTTCCAGCCTGATGCCGCAAAAGAAGAATCCGGACATGGCTGAGCTGACCCGCGGCAAAACGGGACGGCTCTACGGCAATCTCATGGCGCTGCTTACGACGATGAAAGGGTTGCCCGGCTCGTACAATCGCGATTTGCAGGAAGACAAGCGGCCGCTTTTCGATTCGGTGGACACGGTCAAGGATGCGCTCGGAATTTTTGCCGCGATGCTCCCTGAAGTAAAAGTGAACACCGCGAAAATGGAAACGGCCGCGTCCGATCCAAATTTGCTCGCGACCGATCTCGCGGAATACCTGGTGAAAAAAGGAATGGCGTTCCGCGAAGCGCATGAAGCAACCGGCAGACTGGTCGCGCGTGCGATCGAAACGGGCCAGGCCCTGAACAATGTCTCGTTGCCGGATATGCGGGAGATCTCGGGCTTGTTCGAAGACGACGTGCTGGAGGTTTTCGACCTGCGCAATTCCATGGCGAAACGGACAGCGCTTGGCGCACCATCCCCGCAGAATGTCGCCGCCCAAATCGCGCGGTGGCGCGCTCTCCTGTAGCCGCTTCGCTGCGCGAAGCGTGAGTGCTGTGTCACCTTCCCCCGTGTCGCCGCAGGGCGACGGCTACAGAAGCGATTCGCTTTTCACGGCTCTCCTCATAATCTTCCCGCGTGAAGAGCAGCAACGCGGTTTCGGAGAGTGACGGGTGGAAAACCCTCTCGAGCGAAACGCATTTTCAAAACGATCATCTCGCCGTCGCGACGGAGGAAATCCGAAGTCCGCAACGGCCGGAGGCACGCGCCTGGACGGTCGTGCACCGGAAACGCGCGGTGGTCATCGCGCCGATGACTTCGGACGGAAAGATCATCCTGATTCGCCAGGAACGGTTTCCGGTCCACGCTGCGATTTGGGAAGTGCCGGCCGGGCAAATCGACGATGCGAAAAATCCGGAGATGAGCGAAATCGAAGCGGTTGCGCTGCGCGAACTGCGTGAAGAAACCGGCTTTGAGCTGGCCGAAGGCGGGGAGTTGATCGCGCTCGGAGATTATTTTACTTCGCCCGGTTTTACCGATGAGCGTGGACATTTTTTTCTGGCCCGCCCGGTCCGTTCAAGCGCGGGCGGTCATGCGCACGACGAATCGGAGTCGATCCTCGATTGCCGGGCATTCAGTCCCGCGGAGTTGAGTCGCATGATCGACCGGAACGAAATTCGCGACGCGAACACGCTCAGCCTCTGCGCGCGGCTGGCGGCGCGTGGCCTGCTTTCACTCGGGCGCGAATAGAGTCGGTATGGCGTTACGCAACCTTTTCAAATTTCGCGAGCTGCCGGACAGCGAGACTTCGAAGCCATTCCTCGAACATCTCGAGGACCTGCGTTGGACCATCGTCAAAATGGCGATCACGCTCCTGATCGCGATGGTAGTCAGCTTCGCCTTTCGTTCGAGCCTCGTGCACATCATGCAGCGGCCGCTCCACGACATCAGCCCAAAGATCGGCGCGTTGCGCGCCATGGGGGTGACTGATTCGATGACCATTTCGTTCCGGCTCGCGTTCTACGCCGGCATTGTCATGTCGTTTCCGCTCCTGCTTTATTTTCTGGCCGAATTTGTTCTGCCGGCGCTGACGGCGATGGAGAAACGCTTTGTTCTGCCTGCGATCTTCGTGAGCTTCGGGCTTTTTCTTACGGGCGTGCTCGCTTGCTACTACTGGCTTTTGCCCAAGACGATCCTCTTCTTTTTTCACGACACCGAATCGCTGGGATGGACGGCGGCGTGGACGGTGCAGGAATATTATTCTTTCGTGACGCGCTTCACCATCGGCTTCGGCCTCGCCTTCGAGTTGCCGGTGGTGGTACTCGCGCTCGTTCGCTTCGGAATCGTGACTTATTCCTTCATGGCGCGGACGCGCCCGTATGCCATCGTCCTGATTTTCATCCTCGCGACAATCATCACGCCCACGCCCGACATTCTCACTTTGATCGCCATGAGTCTGCCGATGTGCCTCCTCTACGAAAGTTGCATCTGGATTTCGTGGTTCATGCAGCGCAGGGCGCTGAAGGCTTTGAGCGACCGCACGAATGGATAGCTCGCTCGCGGTCTATCATTTCCTGTTCGGAACGTTCGCGTTCGTCTTCGGCTCCGTGGTCGGCTCGTTCCTGAACGTCTGCATTTACCGGATGCCGCTCGATCTTTCGGTGAACGAGCCGCGCCGATCTTTTTGCCCCGCGTGCAAAAAGCAACTGCCGTGGCATCAGAACATCCCGCTCCTGAGCTGGCTATTTTTGCGGGGGCGCTGCGCGAACTGCGGCAGCCGGATCGCTTTTCGTTATTTTGCCGTGGAACTGCTGACCGCGCTGCTCTTCCTCGCGGTCTGGTTCCAATTTTCGTGGCCGGTCGCGATCGCTTACTGG
The DNA here is from genome assembly GCA_041167425.1 of Verrucomicrobiota bacterium. Lineage (GTDB taxonomy): Bacteria > Verrucomicrobiota > Verrucomicrobiia > Chthoniobacterales > UBA10450 > AV80. Next base: position 15,390 of record JBEEHO010000308.1, read on the forward strand.
GTTTTCCTTTCCCTGCTGATCGTGGGCACGTTCATCGATTTCGAGCACTTCATCATTCCCGATGAAGTGACGATCGGCGGCACGGTTGCCGGCATTCTCGCCAGCTTTCTCGTGCCCGCGCTCATGTCCACATACGGGCGATGGACGGCCCTTGCGACCTCGGCGCTTTCGGCCGCGCTGGGCTACGTCATTCTCTGGATTGTTTTGGAAGCGGGAAAGAAAGCGTTCGGCAAAAAGAAAATCCGCCTGGAAGCGCCGACACCGTTTACCTGGACGCGCAAGGGAGACGATGCGGATTTCGCCGTCGGCGAAGAAAAAGGTTTGTGGAGCGATTACTTTTCGCGCGAAAACGATCTTCTTATTTTGCTTTGCGACGAAGCGGTGATCGATGCGCGCAACGTCGGCAAAACGGAACTCCGCTTTCATTACAACCGGGTCAATCTCAGTGGCGAAGAGATCCTGCTCGACACGATCGACCGCATCTCCGGCGTCGTTCGGGAACTTCAGATTCCGCGCGAGGCGATGGGCCGCGGCGATCTGAAGTTCCTCGCGGCCATCGGGGCCTTCCTCGGCTGGCGCGCGGTCCTGTTCAGCGTCTTCGCCGGATCGATGCTGGGCTCGTTGGTCGGCCTCTTGACGATGCTCATTGGAAAGCGCGTCTGGTCGGCCAAGCTGCCGTTCGGACCGTACCTCGCTTTCGGCGGGTTGCTCTGGATGTTCTTCGGCGAATCGCTCCTGCGCTGGTACCTCGGCCTGCTCAATCCGTAGCGAAATTTTCCAGCGCGCTTTCCGCGCAATAACTGGCCTGCATCGCTTTGCTGATTGCGGCGAGGCGATCCTGGATGCTTTCCAAATATTCGTGCAGACCGAATTTGAAGATGTCGCCGATCGTAATGTAATCGAGATCGGAGCGGAGCCGGCCGGATAACCGTTCGGCTTCGTTAGCGTATTTCGTGTCAGCCGAGCCGGAGATGTGGTGCAGCGCCGCGTCAAAGCAATCGATACTGAACCGGATCGAGCGGGGAAACGCGGAATGCGTGATCACGAACTCCGCTACGCGCCACGGCGCGACCTGGCCGACATAAATTTTGCGATACGCCTCGAGCGCGCTGCACGATTTCAGGACCGACATCCATTGGATCGTGTCCACGTTACCGCCGACTTTTTCGCCGGAGGGAAGCAGGATGTGATATTTGACGTCGAGGATTCGTGAAGTGCAGTCCGCGCGTTCGAGCAATTTGCCGATGCGAATAAAATCCCAGCCTTCGCCGTGAGTCATCGTCGCGTCGGTGATCCCCTGGAAAAGGTGCGAGCCGAGGATGACGCGCTTGAAAAATTCATAAGGACTGTTGCGCACCAGCTTCTTCGACGTGTCGCTTTTGGCGAAAAGGTAGAGGCGATTGACCTGCTCCCACATCTCGCTGGAGATCTGCTCGCTCGTGGTGCGGGCGTTCTCGCGCGCGAGGGTCAAGCACGACAGGATGGAGTTCGGATTCTTTTTCTGGAGGCTGACGAAGTCGATCACCGCCTTGCCGTCGGGTTTCTCATAAAGGGAAGCGAAGAGCTCATCTTCCTCGAGCGAGCTGATAATCGGATTCCATTGCTGTGATGAATCGCCTTCTTTTTGATTCGTTAGGTCGAGCAGCATCTGCAGGTTCACGTCCGCGATCCGGGCGTTGTTTTCCGCCCGCTCGATATAGCGGCTCATCCAATACAATGAATCTGCGACGCGGCTCAGCACCTGTGTGTGTTTTTCATCCGGTTATGAATTGGCGTTTCCCTCTTGTTCCAGCACCCACGTGTCCTTGCTCCCGCCGCCTTGGGAGGAATTGACCACGAGCGAACCGGAGCGGAGGGCCACGCGGGTCAGGCCGCCGGGGATGATGGTGACTTTTTCCCCATATAAAACAAAAGGACGCAGGTCGATGTGGCGGCCTTGCATGCTCTCGTCGCAAAAAGCGGGCGCGCGCGAAAGCGGGACGACCGGCTGCGCGATATAATTGCGCGGATTTTTTTTCACCTTCTCGCGAAAGCGCTCACACTCCGCTTTCGAGGCCTGCGGCCCGATGAGCATGCCATAGCCGCCGCTTTCGTTGACCGCCTTGATCACCAGCTCGGGAAGATGTTCGAGGATGTAGGCGAGGTCTTCTTTCACTGTCGCAAGGTAGGTGGGGACATTTGGCAGGATGGGATCTTCGCCCAGGTAGTAGCGGATCATTTTCGGCACGAAATGATAAACCGCCTTGTCATCGGCGATGCCGGTCCCGATGGAATTCGCGAGGCTCACGTTTCCATCGCGGTACGCTTCGACGAGTCCAGGCACGCCCAGGCCCGAGTCCTTCCGGAAAACCTGCGGATCGAGGAAGTCGTCGTTGATCCGGCGATAGATCACATCCACCGGCTTGAGCCCCTTGGTCGTGCGCATGAAAACCTTGCCGCCTTGCGCGACCAGATCGCGGCCTTCCACGATCTCGATTCCCATCGAGCGCGCGAGAAATGAATGCTCGAAATAAGCGGAGTTATGAACGCCCGGCGTGAGCAAAGCGACGGTCGGTTCCGTTTTTCCGCCCGGCGCGATATGCCGCAGCACGTTCAACAATTCCTGGCTGTAATCCTCCACCGGACGGACGCGATATTGCCCGAGCAGGCTCGGAAAAGTGCGCTTCATCGTCTGCCGGTTTTCGATCACATACGACACGCCGGAAGGACAACGCGCATTGTCCTCCAACACCAGGTAAGTGCCATCCTGGTCGCGGATGAGGTCGGTCCCGCAAATGTGAATGTAGATGTTTCGTGGCACATCGAAGTGCATGAACTCAGGCCGGAAATGCTCCGCTTCCCAGATGATTTGCTTCGGGATGACGCCGTCGCGGAGAATGTTCTGGGTGTGATAGATGTCGTGCAGAAATAAATTCAGCGCTGTGATGCGCTGGACGAGCCCGCGCTCGATAAGGTCCCATTCCGGCGCCGGAATAATTCTCGGGACGAGATCGAAGGGAAAAATGCGCTCCGTCCCCTGGTCGTCGTTGTAGACCGTGAAAGTCACACCCTGGGTGAGAAAAGTGGAGGCGGCCAGCGCGCGTTTTCGTTCAAACTCTTCCCGCTCCATTTCCTTGAAGCGCGCGAATAATTTGCTGTAATGGGGCCGCACTTCGCCCGGCGCCGCGAACATCTCGTCGAAAAAATCTCCGACTTGATAGTCGGAGAAGAAGTCGCCCATAAGTCAGTCTGGCAGTGCGATAATTCGAAGCAAATGGAAAACCGGCAAGGCGATGAGGATGAACACGAGCGGGTCGCCGCCCGGGTCGCCGCCCATTTTCCCCAGCGCTGGCTCCGCTCCTACGTCGGCAGTAAACTCCGCCGCGATCCCGTTTATCCCGCCGCTTACGAACTGCTGCGCGATTCGGACCGGCCGATCCTCGATCTCGGCTGCGGCGTCGGTCTGCTCGCTTTTTATCTTCGCGAGCGCGGTTGCGGGCACGCGGTCCTGGGGCTCGATCTCGATGCGCGAAAGATCGGGCACGGACAACGCATCGCGCAGGCTCATTACCAGGGCATCGAATTGCGCTGGCAGGATATTCAGCAACCGCTGCCGGATTTCTCCGGCAATGTGGTTCTTTTTGATGTGCTCCATTATCTGCCGCTTGCGCAACAGACGGTGTTGTTAGCGACGCTCGTTGAACGCATCGCGCCCGGAGGCATGCTCATTATTCGGGATTGCCCGCGCGATAATGGTCTTCGTTTCTGGATGACTTATTTCGCCGAGAAATTTGCGCAGGCCATCTCGTGGAATCTGAGCACGTCGCTGCATTTTCCGTCGCGTGCGCGCATCGAAGGACCTTTTCCTCAGGACGACTTCGATTGGGAACGTCGGCCGCTCTGGGGGAAGTCGCCTTTCAATAATTACCTTTTCATTTTCCGGCGGCGCGCGTCCGGAGCTGTTCCGGTTTCGGAATGACGCAGCGATAGCCGCGTTCGGCCAGCCCGGCCAGGGTCAGTTCCAGACATCGCGGATTGAAGTCCGGATCCTTCTCCGTGCGATGTCCCTCGTGCAGCAGGATGATGCTTCCGGGTTTGATCTTTCGCAGGATTCTTTCCGCGACGAGCGTGGGCTCGCGCTGGACGGTGTCCAATCCGCGCACGGTCCAGCCGATCAAGTCGAGTCTGCGGCGCGCGAGCTCCGCGTGCACGAACAGGTTTTTCAAACCGGCTGGCGCACGAAACAAACGCGCGGGGCGATCCGCGCCCGTCCTCAGCCATTCCGCGCCCAGATCGATTTCAGTGGAAATTCTGCCGGGACCCGCGGCCCAGAAGGTCCCGCTCGGATGCGTGTGGGTATGGTTCGCGATCTCATGTCCGCGGCTCAGTATTTCCGTGATGAGATGCGGATATTTTTCGGCATGCCTTCCAATGACGAAGAAGGTGGCGCGCGCGTCGAAGCGTTCGAGCAGATCGACGATTCTTCCGGTGTGGGCGGGCGACGGCCCGTCATCAATAGTGAGCCACACTTCCGGCTCGGTCGTGGCGAACGATCGCATGACCGGTCCCCACCACTGGCAATTCGCCACCAGCGTTGCATAGAGGAGCAGGAGGTGTGAGAAGAAAATCGGGCTGAGCGCGAGCAGGAGATTAGTCCGGCTCAGGTAAAGCCCGAGGAACGGCGCGATGAAGGCGAACCCAAGCAGCGCACGGCGCGGCCAGCGTGAATTATTGTCCGGGGCCGCGGGCTGCATGGTTCAAAGCGAGGACAACAGCCGAGAGCAGGTTCATCGCGACCATCACGAGCCAGATGGCGCCGAGTTCGCGCACCCACCCGGCGGTGTTGAGGAGCGCGCAAGCCATGGCCGTGGTGACCATTCCGCACAAGATGCTTTGGGCACGGCGAGTGGGGATCGTCCGGAACAGTCCGCCAGTCCGCAAAAGTTTGATGATCACTGAATTGATGTAGAGGAGAAGCATCCAAAAAAGCCAAACGCAAAACGCGAGCGCGACGAGCTGCAGCGCGATCAGCCACGGTGCGAGAAGGAAGGAAACGAACTGCGTCGCAAAGAAAAGGTAATGGATTAGAAAGATCATCATGCCGACAAGCCGCCCTTCCACGGCGTTGCTCTCGGCCCGTCTGGCGTCGCCGCCGCGAAGCATCACCAGGAGCCGGAGCAGCGAAAAATAAAAGTGAGGGCCTCGGAGGGTGTTGCTCATTCGGAGAGAAAGCCCGGCGCGAAGGCGAACCATTGGTCCCAGCGCTCGGCGATCACCTGCTCGAGGACGCCCGACCATTTCTCGACCGCCTGGGCGAGGTCGTCCGCGCGATCGCGCCCGGTGCGAAGAACCGTGATCGGTTCGCTGACAATGATCTGGTAGCTGCGATATCCCGATCGGGCGATGAAAAGCGGATAGATCGGTGCGCGCGAAACCTGGGCCAGAACGAAAGGGCCATTCGGCAACCGGATTTCCTTTCCGAAAAGTTGAGCGGATATCTCCGCCAGGCCGGCCTCGATGCGATCGCCCTGAATGGAAACGATCTCGCCAAGACGGAGGGCGTTCAGGAGATCGAATGAAAGCAACGCGCCTCCGGTGTTGTAATCCACCTTCACCGCTCCTTCGCCGCTTTTTTCGAGCGACGCACTGAGATGCTCCGCCGTCTGCTCGTCCGGCTCCGGGGCACGGACCAGGCGGATTTCGCGATTGAATTTTTCCGCGAACAAAGCGGCGCCCAAATCGTAGTTGCCCATGTGCGCCGTCAGGACAATGGCGCCCTGCGCTGCGCCGAGGCGATCGAGCCAATCCGCGCCGATGATTTCGTAGGCGAACTCCTCTTTGTTTAGCTTGTGGATCGCAGCTTCGGAAATCGTCCACGAGTAGTTATGGAAGGTGCGAAAGACACGGAGATAATTCATCATTCGTGAGGAACCCGGAAGAATAATGGCGAGGTGGGCGAGCACGATTCGCCGGGCGGGCGCCGCGAAAAAGAAAAAGAAAAGCGTCATGAAAAAATGAAGAACTGGATAGAGATAGAAGGGGATGTTGACGGTGGCCCAGTCGAGATACTGGCGCCAAAAAACGCCGCGGACCGCGAAACGACGTGCCCAGTTTATCGAGCTATTCATGTAGAATCTTAAACGGTTGCTTCGCCATCCCCTGTAGCCGCCGCCTTGGGGGCGCCGTCCGGGTTCGCGTCACGACGCTCCCGCTCTCCATCAAGCGGAGGGCAGGAAAGCAGTCTGTCATTCTGAGCGAAGCGAAGAACCTCACAGTTGAAATTGTTGCGTGATTTTTTGTGCCAGCGTCAAGTGCCTGTGCGAGATCCCTCGCCGTCTGCGCGGCTCGGGATGACACGCCCTTAATTACCACCGCGAGAGTTCCATGCTGGAAAGAGAATGGACTCACCGCCTCGCAAGGGCAACGCTTCCCAGTTAATGAATGCCCTCTTCGATCGGCGAGATAGACCGCTCATCGACGCGCACGTCCACATGGTCGGGAATGGCGCGGCTGGTTCCGGCGGCTGGCTGCGATTGAAAGGCTGGCACCGCTGGCTCGCCGGTTTCATGCTGCGCCAGCTCGGAATTCCCGCGAGCGCTCTCGAAGGCGATCTCGAATCGATCTATGCCGGGCACCTGGGAAAACTCGTGCGCGATTCTTCCATGGATGCCGTGGTCCTTCTCGCGCATGAGCGGGTGCACGATCCGGATGGAACTCCGAGAGAAGATCTCGGCTCCATGTTCGTCCCGAACGATGTGGTGCTCGGTCTCGCGCAAAAATCCCCTGAGTTTCTGCCGGGCGTTTCGATTCATCCCGCGCGCCGCGATGCGCTCGATGAGCTGGAGCGCTGCCTCGAGCGAGGCGCCGTCCTGATGAAATGCCTGCCGAATTGTCAGAACATCGATTTCTCCGACGCGCGCTATCGGCCATTTTGGGAACGAATGGCGGAAGCGGGATTGCCGCTGCTCGCGCACACCGGCGGCGAGCACACCGTCCCGGTGATCAACGCCGCGCTGGCCGATCCGCGGCTGCTTCGCTCACCCCTGGAATGCGGAGTGACGGTGATCGCGGCGCATTGCGCCACGAGCAGCGGTATTTTCGATCGCGATCATTTCGAGGCGTGGGCGGCGATGCTCCGCGAATTTCCGAATCTCCATGGCGACATCAGCGCGATGATTTCGTTGAATCGCTGCGGCCATTTGCGCGACTGCCTGCGCGGCGAAATTGCGCCGCGCATTTTGCACGGCAGCGATTTTCCCGTGCCGGTGATTGGGCATCGACTCTGGCTGCAGGGCTGGATCGATCGCGCCACTTTTCGACGCTGCCAGAGCATCGCGAATCCACTCGAGCGCGACTGGCAATTCAAACTCGCGCTCGGGTTTTCCGAAGAAATTGCAACGCGTCCAGCAACGCTGCTTCGGCTTCCAGCCAGGTCGCGCGTTGGATGACAGCGCGATGATATTTGTCGCCCCGAAAGTTTTCGGGGCCATTATTTAGCAGCGGGCGACGGAGCGCTCGATTCACCATGATTTTTTCGAATGCTCGATTGATTTTTCCGGATGGAATTCGGGACGGCCTCGAGCTGGTCGTGACAAACGGAACAATCGCCGCGATCCGCGAACAATCCGATGCGGAAGGGATTGATCTGAGCGGGAATTATCTCGCGCCGGGATTCATCGATCTGCATATCCACGGAGCGCTCGGTCGCGACACGATGGAGGCGTCGCCGGAAGCGTTTCAAACAATCTGCGATTATCATGCGACGGGCGGGACGACGTCATTGCTGCTGACAACCGTCACCGCGCCGCTTCCAGAAATCGTGAATGTCCTGCGAGCCGTGCGAGATGCCGCGAGCGGGAACAAGCTGATCGCCGGCGTGCACATCGAAGGGCCTTTCATTTCTCGAGCGCGGCGTGGCGCGCAACGTGACGAGTTCATTCGCGCTCCGGATCAAGAGTCGGTGGATCAACTGCTGGAATTCGCGGACGTGATCAAACGGGTCACGCTTGCGCCGGAATTGCCGGGTGCGCTCGAGTTGATCGAGCGGCTGCGCGAGCGTAATATCGCCGTCAGCGGCGGTCATAGTGAAGCCACGGATGAAGAGGCACGCGCCGGTTTCGCCCGCGGCATGCGGCACGTCACGCACACCTTTAACGCGATGTCCTCCGCGCGCCGCGAAGGCGTTTATCGTGAAGCTGGTCTGCTGGAATTTGCCTTGAGCGAGCCGGAGATCATGTGCGAATTAATCGCGGACGGCCATCACGTCTCCAGCACTTTGATGAAGCTGTTGTACCGCGCCAAGGGTCCGGATGGAATTTGTTTGGTCACCGATGCAACGGCCGGCGCCGGGTTGCCCGAGGGCGAGCAATTTTTTCTGTCCGGACTCGATTGCGTCGTTAGCGGTGGTGTTTGCCTGCTGGCGGATCGGTCGGCGCTGGCCGGAAGCGCGTCGCGCATGATCGATCTCGTTCGCGTGCTGGTGCACGATGTCAAAATCCCGTTGCACGAAGCGGTCGCGATGGCGACAGCGAATCCCGCGCGCGCGCTTGGATCAACTTCGAAGGGAAAACTCGAAGTGGGTATGGCCGCGGATTTCGCGGTGTTTTCTCCCGAATTGGAAGTCATCCAGACGTTCGTTAAGGGCGAACAAATATTCCCAGGCACGGAGCGCCGTTAATGAGGCGTCCTGATTAGAGCGACAACAGAAACCGTGCGACGTCGAGCGAGGCATTCGGCTGGCCGAGCTGACTGATATTGGTCGACCACTCGTGCCATTGCGCCGCGTCATTCGCGAAAGCATTCTGCACCGCTGCGATCACGGCATCGTGGGTGAGTGCAATGGTGCCGGAATTTGTTCCCGCAATGAACCGGGCATTGCCCTCTTCCTGGCCAGGAATGACGTGATTGATAATCATCGGGCACGCGGCCGACATCGCTTCCTGCACGGTGGCGCCGCCAGCTTTGCTGATCACGAGGTGATTCGCGCGCAGCAAGCGTGGCAGTTCGTCGCTCCACTCCACCGTCTCGAATTCCTGGGTGACGGTGCGCCGAATTTTTTCGACGGAGACTTTCAATCCCGCATTGCGCCCGACCGTGACGGTCAGCTGTATGTCCGGCAAACCGGCGAGGCGGCGGACCAGCGCGGGCGCGCCAGAATTGGCCGCATTGATGATGTAGAGCACACGCCGTCCCGTTGCACCCGAAGGAGGCAGTCGCACTGCGCCTGGCTCAGCGAAGATAGGGCTCACCGGAAAGCCGAACGTCTTGGTTTTTTCCGGGGCGATGCCGGCCTTGAGCAAGACCGCGGCGCTGACCTCGTTGGGCAGGAGAAAATAATCGGCACTGCACCGGTACCAGATGGCGTTGACGCTGATCGAATCGGTTATCAGGACGACCCGCTTGTATTGGGGTGATCCGCCCCACCCGAGCAATTCATCCATCATGTGCGGATAAGCCGGGTAAACCGACACGATCACGTCGGGTTCCAGGCGCGCGAGCAGGCGGGTGAGATAATTCTTGAGCGAAAAGAAAACGCGAAAGTCTCCCGCGAATTTTTCCTGGCGATCGAGCCAGCGGTAGATGACGCCCCAAACGCGGGGCAGGCGATTGATCATCCCCATGTAGAGGACGCGCGCCCAATCGTTGCCGAAGCCGTAGGTTTCGGCGAAAAGATCGTGGAGCTCGACGTGCGCGCCGTCGGGCGAGACTTTGCGAATGCCGTCGCGGATGCCGCGAGCGGCGCTGTTATGTCCTTCGCCGAACCCGGCGGTCAGGATCAGGATTTTTTTCAAGACTCGTTAGGCCAGGAGGCGCGGCGGAAGTTGCGGGAGAGTTTAATGGATATTTGCGTCCGGCAAAGTAAACTCTGCGCGCAGATGAGATATCTCAGGTTCGTCGGGCGCATTTTCCGGCGTTTGGTGTGGGAAACCGTCATGGACGATACGACCGGCCTGGCGGCGCAGATGGCGTATCAATTTCTCTTTACGCTCGCGCCCGGCCTGCTTTTTCTCTGGCATCTGCTCGGCCTTTTCGGCACCGATCCCACGAAGCTGCATCAGATGCTCGTGATCCTGAAGAGCTTTCTGCCTTCCGACCCGAAGGTGCAGGAGATTCTCGATGCGGCCGCGGCCAATGTGGTGGAGACCGGCTCGAACGGGATCCTGGCGAACATCGGCATCGTGGCCGGCATTTATCTCGGAACGCTTTTCATCTCGACCATTTCGAAGGCGCTCAGCCGCACCCACGGCGTGATGGAGGATCGGAACTGGTGGTCGAAATATATCATCTCGTTCTTTCTGGTTTTCTGGTTCGGCATCACGACTTTGTTTTGCTTCAACGCCATGGTCTTCGGCGAGAGCCTGGCGGGCGCGGCGGAAGTGAATTTTCAGCTCGGCATTCCGCTGCAACAATGGGTGGCCCTGCTCAGCCTGCCCTTTACGGCGCTGGCCCTGGTGGGTCTCGCCCTCGCGCTCTATTTGCTCACGCCGGAAAATTATCTGACGATTCGCGAAGCGCTGCCGGGCGCGATATTCTTCTCGGCCGGATGGATCACCGTGACAAAACTTTTCCAGTTCTATGTCACGAAATATGACCGCTATAATCCCACCTATCTCGCGCTCGCATCCATCATCGTCCTGCTGACCTGGATGTATTTGACCTGTTTGCTTTTGCTTCTCGGCGGAAAACTAAACGCGATTCTCCGTCGCGAACGCGAGCGCGCGGCGAAAGCTGCGGCGAGCGCCACGCCCCAGCCCGCTTGACTCCAAAATCTCGCGCGAGTTCACCTCGAAGGCCTTCGGGGTTGATCGCCTCTTCGGCTCTGTTACGCTCGCCAGCCGTGATCCGTTTTCGCGTTTTTCTCGGCACTCTTCTGGCCCTCAGCGGGATCGTGGTCACCCTGGTCCAGGCGCAACTGAGCGACGAAGAAAAAAAGAAGCGCGATGCGCGGACCAAGGCGCGCGAAGAGATGCGCGCGGTCCCTTCGCCCACACCGGAAGAGACGCCGGAGCCCAAGGCGAAACCGAAGCCGGCCAAGCGTAAATCGAAAACCAAAAAGCATCCGTCGCCGAAACCGAAGCGTACGCCGGCCGCGAAAAAGAGTCCCACGCCGGAGCCGGACGAATCACCCAGAGCCAGGGCGAAACCAAAGCCGGCAACCAGGGACGAGGACGAAGACTCAACTCCGAAGCCGAAGCGGACCGAATCTCCCGAGCCGACAAAAAAACCAGGCGCAAGAAAGAGTCCCACCCCAGAACCG
>JBEEHO010000309.1:0-8262 GCA_041167425.1 Verrucomicrobiota bacterium
AAAAATCGAAAATTGTTTGACGAGAGGTCCGTCAATCTTGGAGGTGGTTTGCGGCAGGTCGACAGGCATGAGCAAGATCGCGAGCAACCCCAGGTTAGAAGGGGATGCTGCGAGCCGGAGTATCTCATCGCCCGGGTTTTTTTTGCAAACGAATATTGGCCCTGATCGGATGGGAAAGATCTCACACGAAGGACAAAAAGGTCACAAAGAAGATTTCAAAATAACGGTTTTCCCATTCCGAAATCATTCCCGCCGTTGTGTTCCTTCGTGACCTTTGTGTGAGAACTCTCCGTTCTTGAGGGAGGGCCAACGAGGGACTGATTCGGGCTGTTCATTTCACCCCGGCGCTTTAGAGTCGCAGCCCGAAGATGGACGACGACAACAGCCTCATAACGCAACGGCGCGAAAAATTGGAAGCGCTCCTCGCCCGCGGCGCGAACCCATTCGGGCGCGCCTACGAAACTTCCGGCACGATCGCGGACGTCCGCGAAAAATTTGCCGAAGGCATGACGCTTCGCGCGGCCGGCCGCATCACCGCGCACCGCGACATGGGAAAAAGCCATTTCGTCGACCTGCGCGATTCCACCGGCCGGGTCCAGATTTACATCCACGCGAAAGAAGTGGGCGCTGAGGTGATCGAGATGTTCAAACTGGTCGATCTCGGAGATTTCATCGGCGTAGAGGGGAGCTGTTTCCTCACCAAAACCGGCGAGCCGACGCTGAAAGTGCACCAACTCGAACTCCTGGGGAAATCGCTTCGCCCGCTGCCGGAAAAATGGCACGGGCTGCAGGATGTCGAAGCGCGTTATCGCCAGCGCTATCTCGATCTGATCACGAACGAGCAGTCACGCAGCATTTTCGAAAAGCGAATCGCGATCCTCCGCGAGATCCGGCATTTCATGGAGGCGCGAGGTTTTCTCGAGGTCGAGACGCCGATGTTGCAAGCGGTGGCGGGCGGCGCCGCGGCGGAGCCGTTTCGCACGCATCACAAGGCGCTCGGGCTGGAGCTGTACTTGCGCATCGCGCCGGAACTTTATCTGAAGCGATTGCTCGTCGGCGGCTTCAACAAAGTGTTCGAGCTAAATCGAAATTTCCGGAATGAAGGAATTTCACGAAAGCATAATCCCGAATTCACCATGCTCGAAGCGTATTGGGCCTACGCCGATTTCGAAAAAATCGCGGACCTGGTGGAGGAAATGATCTGCCATCTGGCGCAGGTGGTGGCCGGCTCGTTACAAGTCGAGCACCGGGACGCGGACGGCAACGTGACGCGCACGCTCAATCTCAAGCGGCCCTGGCGGCGCGCGCGCTACCGCGATTTGATCCGCGAAGTCGATCCGGAATGGTTCAATTACACCAGCGAGAAACGCCGCGAGCGCTGCGCGAATCTCGGCGTCGAGATCAATCCGCGCATGGCGGATTACGAAGTGACCCAGCAGGTGTTCGAAAAGCTGGTGGAGGAAAAAACGTTCGATCCTCTTTTCGTAACGCATTGCCCGAAGGAGCTCGTCCCGCTCGCGAAACAAAACGCGGAGGACGATTCGCTGGTGGACGTATATGAACTGATCATCAACGGCCAGGAAATTTCTCCCGGTTATTCCGAGCTGAACGACCCGGTCACGCAGCGGCAACGCCTGCTGGAGCAGGCCGGCGAAGAGACGCAAAAAATCGACGAAGAATTTTTGCTCGCGCTCGAACATGGCATGCCGTCCGCCGGCGGCTTTGGTGTGGGAATAGACCGGCTGACGATGCTGCTGACCGGCGCGGAATCGATCCGTGATGTGATCCTGTTTCCGCTGCTGAAGCCGAAGCGATAAAGGGAATCAAATCGCGCGCTCGGCGACCCATTGCACGGCGAACTGCACGACCTGCCGCGCGTTTTGCAAATTCAGCTTCTCCTTGATATGAGTGCGATGCGTTTCGACCGTCTTCGGGCTCAGATGCAGCGCTTTGGCGATCGCCTTGATTTCCTTCCCCGCGCCAATCATTTCGAGCACCTCCAGCTCGCGGTCGCTCAACCGGTCGGTGATTTCCTCATCGGGTGCGACGCGATTCACCACCACTTTCGAGATAACCTGGCTGGCCATTTTTGGACTCAAATACGTGTGTCCGTCCATGACTTCACGCACTGCTTCGAGGACACTGCCGAGCGCTTCCTGCTTGGTGACGTAACCGCGCGCGCCGGCGCGCAGAGAACGCACGGCGTAAAGCGATTCGTCATGCATGGAAAGAATCAGGACCGGGATGTGCGGGAATTCGGCCACAATCATTTTGGTGAACTCGATCCCGTTCGTCCCTTTCAATCCCAGATCGGCGATGACCAGGTGCGGTTTCACTTTTCGAATCACCTCCATGCCCTCACCCGCGCTGCCGGCTTCGCCGCACACTGAAAAACCGTCGTCCGTATTGAGCAGTTGGATGAGGCCATGCCGGAAGAGCGGATGGTCGTCCACCACCACGATGCGGATCGATTCCGGCAGCTCACATTTCGGATTGGCGACGACGCCACTCGAAAGACCACCGGTCGATTTCACATCCGGGTCGATCGCCTGCCTTCGCGCCTCTGTCGCCTTCACAGCCGACGTCGCCTTTTTCTTAGCGCGAGAAGGTTTCGACGCAGTCAATTTTTTTCGGATGCCTGGCATTCTCCCTCCATTCGCAAACTCATCCCGCGCACGCAGATTTGCTCTGAGCGATTTGTGTTCGGTTCATCCCCGCGGTCATAGTTACGTGCTGCCCTTTTGTTTGGTTGGGATGACGCAGGTGACATCCATGCCGCCGGTGCGCCGCCGTTCGATCTTCAGCTGGCCGCCCAGCGCATTGGCCCGGTACCGCATCATGTGGAGCCCGAGCCCTTTCCCGCGGCGCTTCTCCACAAAGCCTTTCCCGTCGTCTTGCACACTGATGCAAGTATGGGTCCGGCTCCGATCCAGAGTGATCAGGACATTCCTGGCCCCGGAGTGCTTAATGGTATTGGTCAGAGCTTCCTGTGCGATGCGGTAAAGGTGGAGCGCGACGGTATCATCGGGCACGTAAACTCCGCGCGCCGCTTTGAAATGACATTTTATTCCGCTGTTCTCACAGGCCTGCACGGCGAGATTGCGCAACGCGTTTTTCAAACCCGAAGCCGTTAGCTCGACCGCCTGCAATCCGCGCGCGAACTCTCGCGCAAGGCCCACGTTTCGGTTCACCGTTTGCGCCGATTCCTCAAGCGTCTTCGCCGCAGCGGGACTGTCTTGCGCTATCTGCTTCGCGGTTGATTTCAAGAACAGCGCGGTTGCACTCAATTCTTGGCAGACCATGTCGTGCAAATCTTCGCCGATGCGGCGTTTCTCCCGTTCGCTGATTTCGAGCAGTTCGCGTTCGAGCTGCTGGCGTTGCGCCATCGTCCTCTCCAGCTCATTGTTCGTGGCGAGCAACTCTCGCGTGCGCTCGACCACGCGTTGTTCCATCTCATCGCGCGCATGGGCCAGCTCATCCTCGATCCGCCGCTGGTCGGTCGCGTCTCGCGCTACTTTCGCGAAGCCACGCAGCGCGCCGCGCTCGTCGTCCAGCCGCATCAGGACGCCATCGGTCCAAAGGCGGGAACCGTCTTTGCGCAGATGAAAACGGCGATCGAGCGCGCGCCCGTCGCTCAGGGCACCGTTGATTTCGTTTTCGACTTCCCCTTTTTCCCGATCCTCCCGCGTAAAAATCATCGCCCCGGTCTGACCGATCGCCTCCTCTTGCGTCCAACCGAACACCCGCTCAGCCCCGGCACTCCAGAAGGTGATGGCGTTTTCCGGGTCGAGCAGAAACATCGCGTAATCGCGCGCGCCCTCCACCAGCAGCCGGAAGCGTTCTTTGCTCTCCCGCGATGCCTCCTCGGCTTGCTTGCGGTCGCTGATGTCATAGACACAATTAATCGCGCCGATGATTTCGCCCGCCTCGTTCTTCAGCGCCCGCGGACTCACCAGCACGTTTTTCCGCGCTCCGCCGGCCTGCTCGACGATTACTTCACGTTCACTTGGGCTGACTTCTTCGCCCTGCAAAACTCTGGCCATCGGACATTCGTTGTGCGGCATCGGGGTGCCGTCCGCGTGAAACATCTTGAAGGAGCCGCAGAAATTTTCATTCTTTGCTGGCGTGCGCCCCCATAATTCCACGGCCCGGCGATTGAACTCCCGAATCACACCTTCCGCATCGGTGGAATAGACGGCCACCGGCACGAGATCGAACAACGTGCGATAGCGCAGTTCTCCGTTGCGCGCGGATGGGCTCCTGGCGGCTGAGTCACCGCTAATCTCTCGTAATTTGGGCATGACTCGCTTTTTGGTGGTGTGCGCAAAGCGACGCGGCGCCAGAGCGCTTTCTATTGAAACGCCTCTCGCTCCCTTTTCGGTTGGAGCGAAAGACATCGCCGAAGCAAAACATCCCCGGCCCGGCAGAGCAACTCATCGTTGAACGACAAAGATCGCGCGCCAGCCTGTTCACCGGACATTTTGGGCGGTGCAGGCTTGGTATTAATACTCTCGCGAGAATAGGTGGTTACCGTTTTTCGAAGAACCGCGCCCACCTGCGATAGTAATTCCGGCGAGTGATTTTTCGTCGTCGAAAATGTGGGCGCAGACATGAACTTATCCTACGTTTATACCCTGCTGGCGGCGGCGGACGAGCAAAGCGACGGCATTGTCAAACTGCGCGGCGCCGAAGCCGATCGAGAAGTGCGGCTGATGGCTCATGCCGGCCTGGTGGAAGCGAGCTTTGACGACGGCACAGAAGGATCGTTCACCTGCATCAACCGGATTTCATCCACGGGTCAGATGTTTCTTCGCACTTTCCGAAACCATCCCATTCCGGAACAAACAGATGACGCCGGCATTACTCCGCCAAGCCAGCGAGGCGGTAGCCGCACACGATGGCTCCTTCCGGGAAAAAGACGAGACCGCCTCAAGTAGCGCTCACGATTATCGTAATGATGCCCAATGGAAAAATCCACAAGACCTGTCGAGACCTACTGCTAGGCGATCTGGAAGAACGAGGCTGGTGCTGTCATTATGTCCGGATCGATACCGGGTCGGACGGGGTCTTTGTTTTCGCAGCCGATCGCGCCGGGATTCACCACATTATTGTCTCAGACCAATTGCTCCCGGCGTTGGCGGAACTATACAACTCACTTATCGACCTGCCGGCTTCGTCCGGCTGATTCGGCCTCGCCCGCGGCAGGCTCCGCGCGCCAGCAAGTGGCGGTGCGATTGATCCGGCGCACTCCTTCCAGCACATCGAGGTCCGGCATCCCTTCCTGCCAGCGCTGCGCGAGAGTCACTACCTCACGCCAGATCGGATCCGTCTCCCGAAATCGTTCGCTGGCGGTTTTCATTTCCCGTACTATTGCCCGGTCCACGAAACTGCCGGTGGCGCGCACCCGCCGCTGCAGTTCCGCGATCGTCTCCGTTCGGCCGCTCTCCCATTCCATAAGCGAAGCTCTACCTTTTCACGTCGCCGCGATCGCCCTGGCCTTTTTCGACCTTGGTTTTCGCGGTGCGCTTTCGGTCAGCCGCAAGCGAGCGTCCGACATCCACCTCCTTTTTGAACTCGCCCTTCTTATTCCGGCGCACATAACGGCGATCACCTTTCTTCGGTTCGATGACAGTTCGTTTGCTCGTCTTGCCCTTTTTCTTTGTCGCCATACCGGCAAATCGCGGCATTCAGGAAATGCGGTTGTGTTCTTTTTTTTCGCACAGGACGGCGCGCTGCGAATCAGGAAGATTCCGATATTTTGTTCGGGGCGAAGCCTGACCGGGTCAATGCGTCCGCCACGCCGGCGGTTCTGCGATTCAGGTGAGAAAGGAAAAATGTGCAGATGAAACCGAACAAGTTGGATCTGAAAATGACAGTCGCGCAGGAGCGCGCGGAGCTTTACTTCTCGGCCCATCCGCGCAGTCCCGCGGCCGTGCGGCGTCCGAAATTGTCGACCCGATCCGGTTTATGGATAGCGATGTTGGGACGAAGCATCGAAGAAGGGGTGGTCGGTTTCGGACCCAGCGTCGAGGCGGCTCTTCGCGCTTTCGACGCGCGATATCTCAGCTCCCTCCGACCGCCCGCTGAGACGGGATAAGTGCGAATCCAATGAACATTCTAAAACAGCGGTCAGTCCGTCATAAGAACCAGGCACGATTTTACCGATGTCCTGCGTGCGGAGCGGTGGTGGATACTCAGAAGCCGCAAGCCGTCCGCGAACACCACGATCACGTTTTGCATCCGGCATTGTGGGACAGGACGATTCCTTCAGTAAACCCAGGACGATGAGCGAATCGAATCAGGACGGAGCCGACCGACCAGCCTCGCGGGAAACGGCACCGCTGATGGGTCCGGATGAGGCTCGGGCCGCCCTGGTCGATCGACTTTCGAAAATGCCTCGCAAAGCTACCTGCGCAAAATCAGATCAGTCTTTGCAGCCGACTCCAGAAGCGGCCAAAAGCCGCACGGCCAGAATCCGCCGGAAACAGTTGCTGCTTCGAAAATCGAAACGGGCGCTGCTTTCACAGTGAAAACAGCCTGCCTCCGGCCAGTGATTCCTTGTCCCCCTGAGCTGAGACTGCGCCCGCGCGCGGGGGCTTAGCGGGCGTAGAGCGAGCTCTTGGTCCGGTCTTTCTTCGCGACGTCGGTGGTGGGGTTGGTGTCGGAGGAGGATGTAGCGCACCCCGAAACCAAAACGGTGGCGAGAGCGAGAGCAACGAAAGCGATTAGTTTGTTCATTTCCGTAAGTTCGAATGGTGAAGGAAATGCGGATGCGTTTTTTTGCGAGAGCCTCGGTTTGCCCGGGAGCAATGCTGCGTCTGGAAATCCCGGTAAAGACATTCTTGCGGCAAGATCGATATCTCCGTCTGGATTGCGAAGCGTCTCGACCGCGGTTAAAGCCATTTATGAGCGGTTTGGTTTCCGGCACGAGAGCGACCGACAGGCAGGTTCTTATTTCGTGTCGCGCTCCGAGCTGCCTCTTGTCCCAGTAGGTCCTAACGAAATACCTAACGAGTCATTGCAACCAAAGTGAAACCAGCTGGGACGCTTTTCTTCGACAGCCCCGGGGATTTTCGGAGGTGGCTCCAGTCGCATCATGGGGCCAGTCGCGAGCAGTGGGTCGGCTTCTACAAGAAAGGGTCCGGCCGGCCCAGCATTACCTGGCCGGAATCGGTGGATGAAGCTCTCTGCTTCGGTTGGATCGATGGCTTGCGCAAGACGATCGATGCCGACAGCTATCAGATCCGCTTTACCCCGCGCAGGACGGCAAGTAACTGGAGCGCGATCAATATTGCGCGCATAAAGGAGCTGACCAGGCTCGGCCGAATGCGTCCCACGGGACTGAAGGCCTTCGGATTACGCAAGGAGAAGAAGTCCGGCATCTACTCCTATGAGAACCGGCACGCCGCGGTTATGACGGAGGCGGCGGAGAAGCAATTCCGCGCACGGAAGAAGGCGTGGGAGTTCTTTCAAAGCCAGGCTGAATCGTATCGCAAGACTGCCATCTGGTGGGTGGTAAGCGCCAGGAAGGATACGACGAGAGGGAAGCGGCTGCAGAAGCTGATGGCAGAGTCCAACGCGGGGCGAAGAATATAACTATCTCCCGGATTTACCGGAACCGCAGAAGCCAATCACCAAAGATCTGCTTCGACGCGGCGTTGCCCCGCTCTCTTGACCGTCGCGCCACGGTAAAACCAATCGCGAGGCACAGAGGGACAACCTTCCGTGGGGCAATGCAAAGAGTAACCGCCTTGGGCATCTGGAATGATATCGACCTGACGGCCCGTGATCGTTTTGTCGCATAAGACGCAGATGCGTTCATCGTCGAGCGAGTACCACTTCCGGTACAAGTCCGCTGCTTGTAAAATCGCTAATTTTTCTTCGGGGAGCAAATGTGGAGTCACGGTGATCAGGCTCGTAGGAAACACTAATGGAATGGGCTTTGCCATAAGCGGTGTGGATGACGCGGGCATAGGTGAAACCCCTAATGGGCGCCGGAGTTTCTAAATATCGTCGCTGCTCATCGCAGGGAGGAATCGACCGCCGGCATCAGGATTTTTCCTACCACTCGCTCATCCGTTGCGCGGATGGCCTGCGGCTGGGTCAGACCCGAATGATGAGCATATGGCGTTATTTCCCGACATTCCTTCTCTCCAAGCCGATGGACCGGACAGTTCTTTCATCTGCGATGAAACTTTGATGGAGAAAATCACCCAACAGCAACAGCACGCCTTGATGGAATTGTACGCGCGTTACGCCAAT